>CAZQNC010000081.1:0-6284 GCA_964594625.1 uncultured Thermoplasmatales archaeon
CGAGCTGGTAGTCGATGTCAGCTTTTCCGGCGGTTTCCTCTATCCAGGACAGCACCGGCGACGGGGTTATCAGCCCGCGGCCGGAAGCGTCGGTGACCGTCACCGCGGGGCCGCTGCCGAGCTGCAATGCCGACTCCTTTTTTTCCACGCCCGGGTAGTCGCCGGCCAGCGCCGTTTCGCTGACCAGGGCCACGTCCGGGTCCAGTCCGAAGGCGGAGGTCTTTGCTCCCTTAAGGCCGACCTCCTCCTGGACGGTACCCACGGCGTAGAGCGTCGCATCGCCGGTGTACCGCCGCACCGCCTCGATCATCATGGCCACGCCCGCGCGGTCGTCGAGCGCTTTGCCGGTCAGCCTGCTGCCCTGCAGGGTGTTGAAGCGCGGCTGCAATGTGACGGGAGTCCCGGGGCGGATGCCGAGCTGTTCGGCTGCTTTTTTGTCGTCGGCCCCGACATCGATGAACATGTCCTTTGCCTTGATGGTTTTTTCCTGTTCCTCTTTTTCCATGAGGTGCGGGGGCTTGGAGCCGATGACCCCGTGGACCTCGCCCTGTCTGGTATGCAGGGTGACGCTGTTGTTGAGCAGTGTCTGGTCAAACCAGCCGCCGAAGGTGACGAAGCGGATGAAGCCGCCGTCGTCGATGTATTTGGCCATCAGGCCGATTTCGTCCATGTGAGCGGCGAGCATCACCGATGGGCTGCCGCCGTTTTTGACGGCGATGAGGTTGCCCATCCGGTCGTACCGTATCTCGTCGACGTCGTCTTCCAGCGCCGCCTGTACGACCTCGCGCACCCGGTCCTCGTATCCGGAGATACCGGGGGCGTTGGAGAGCGAAGCGAGCAGTTCTACCAGTTTGTCCATGGAAGAACAATGCCCCACAGCGTATTTAAATGTTTAACCGTTGCCAGGTACGAGCCAGATGACAGCAGATGAAAAACATAACCTTTTTATATATCGTGTCTATACACTTCTCCGGACGGTTTTAGAGGTGTCCCTGTGGAGTATACACGACTAGAAAAAGCACGCATTATCGGCGCACGAGCCCTTCAGATATCGATGGGTGCGCCCCTTCTTATCAACCAGCCAGAGCAAGCAAAGATCACATCCGTGGATCTGGCATTGCAGGAGCTGGAACAGGGCGTAATCCCCATGACGGTGAAGCGCAAGGGAAAAATTATAAAAGGTCCGGTCGTATAGGGGCGATTACATGGCTGAAACCATCGACGAAGCCGAAAACGAAGGCAACGGTATGCTCGTTTCCGAAGAAATGTACATCTCATCCGGCGCTGAGATCGGCACCCAGCAAAAAACAGCTTTTATGAAACCCTTCATCGCCAAGGTCCGGAACGACGGCCTGTATCTCATCGACATCTCCGAGACAGACCGGCGCATCCGGCAGGCAGCCAGGCTTCTGGCCCAGTACGATCCAGACCATGTGCTCGCGGTGGCAGTCAGGCAGTACGCCCGCAAGCCGCTTTCCATGCTGGCGGAGGTCACCGGCATCCAGGCCATGCCCGGTCGCTTCCTGCCCGGCACGCTTACCAACCCGGACTCGGAAAACTACCGGGAGCCGGACGTCATCCTGCTGACCGACCCCATCGGTGACCATCAGACGCTCAAGGAGGCGGTGACCGCCGGGATTCCGGTTATCGCGCTCTGCGACACCAACAACATCACCAAATACGTCGACCTGGTCATCCCGGTGAACAACAAGGGCCGGAAGTCGCTGGCGTTGACCTACTGGCTGCTCGCCCGGGAGATGCTCAAGGCCCGCGGCGACATCGAAAGCAACGAGGAATTCGAGCTGCAGCCAGAGGACATGGAAGCAGAGCTCTAGGCTCTTTTTCTCTTTTTAAACCAGCATGGGCTTGCCCACATATTTATATATGAAGTCTATATTCACCGTGCTATGGCCCGGATGCATTCACGCAAAAAAGGCACATCGTCGTCGACGCATCCCGTCGAGCGGACCCATCCCGAATGGTCGCTGAGCCCGGCGGATATCGAAAAACACATCGTGGAGCTCGCCCGCGAGGGGCAGCCGCAGGCCCACATCGGCGTCACGCTTCGGGACAGCTACGGCGTTCCGGACGTCAGGGCGGCCACCAGCAAAAAGATGAGCCAGATACTGGCCGAGCACGACCTGCTCAGCGACATGCCCGAGGACCTCGACAACCTGCTGACCAAGCGGGCCAACCTCAAGGAACATCTCGCCGAAAACATCCGGGACATCGAAAACCGCCGCAACCTCCAGCTGATAGACGCAAAAATCAGGCGGCTGCTGAAATACTACAAGCGGGAAGGCATCGTCTCCCCGGACTACCGCCTGTAACCCTATTTTTTCCGCTGTTTCTCTATCGCCGCGTCCATCCCCAGTTTTCCCTGAAGCACCTGCTTCGCCAGCACCTTCGAAATAGTCACGTCCGTGCTCGCAATGCGGCTCCGCCGCTGCACGTCCCGTATCTCGCCGTCCTTCGGCTCAACGGACAGCTCACGCTCAACCGGCGTCCCCCTGTTCAGCGCGATGGCCGTGGCCGCCTGAATGTCATCATGGGTGTTGGGCGGCGTCGTCGACGTCTCATCCACGATCTCGATGGATACATCCAGGTCCCGGAGCATGTTGATCATCCTGTTTCGGACCAGCCGGGCGCCATGGCCAACCCGGATGGTGATATTCCGCTGGCTCCATTTTTTGACAAATGACCGGATGAGCCTGACGGCCTCCACGGGCGACGCAGCCGTACACCGCCGGAGGGCCCTGCCCTCATCGAAGATGGCGACACCCGGTGTCGCCCCCGGGTCAACGCCGATGACGATCTCCGCATCGGCGCTTTTCCGGTGCAGGGCTACCAGCGCCCGGTCGATGAGCGCGTCCAGGTCCTGCCCGGGCTGATACGCTATCACTGTGCTGGCTGGCACGGCGTGCTGCTCCCGTTCCGTGGTGACGACCACCTCTACCGCGGGGGGAACCGGCTCGTCGTAGCTGAGGGAGGTAAACGGCACGTTTCTCCGGTGGAGCGCCTGCAGAAGGTCATGGTAGAGGACAAAGTCAGCGGTGAGCACCCCTATCATCGACTTTTTAACATCACCCGATATTTAAGGGTACGGCCGGAAAGAAACCGTCAGCGGCGGCAGAGCCGGCGAAAAGCACAAAAAATATAAACGGGAAGGGCTATACGGCGGGAGGGCAAGGAGGAAAACGCCCTTTCTTAGTTGTACCGGGTGCCAGGGGAAACTGGCCATGAGCGGGTTCCGGCATGCCAGGTGCCATGCATCTGCAATGCATCAGGCAATTTTTTATATCACTGCCCGTTATGAGGTCAGATGATATCGAAACACCTTGTATCCCTGTTTGTCGTATGCCTACTGCTGGCAGGGGGCGCGGGCACCATCTCCATGCAGGAGCCCGCCATGGAAACCCCGCTCGACCGGCAGCATGAAACCGTGACCACAACCGAGACATACCGGTTTTCGTCACCCGCCATCACGGTGCAGGACGACCAGGCCGCGGTAACGCTTTCTGAGGCAACCTCAATGTCGGGGCAGCCCGGCGCACCCCGGTTGCCCGTGGTGACCAACACGTATCTGTTGCCCTTCGGCACCCATATCGACAGCGTAGACGTCACCTACGACGGCATGAGCGAGATGCAGCTCTCCAGGCCCATCATGGTGACCGGCACGCCGCAGATAACCTCCATCAACGTCGTGGAGCAGCCGTCCACCCCGGCCACCTACGACGCCAGCGAGGCGTTTCCAGCCCGACCGTACACCGTGACCCGGGGCGCCGGGCTCATCGACGGCCAGCGGGCCACCATCCTGACGGTCAACATGTACCCGGTACAGTACCGACCGGGCAACCATGTCGCCGCGGCTGCACAGGCCACCGTCACCTTCAGCTACACCGTTCCCGCAGCGACGGCACACATGGCGGACGATTACGACCTGCTCGTGCTGGCGCCATCCAGCTACGCGGAGGCACTGCAGCCCCTCGTCGACTACAAAAACGAGCACGGGACGGCTACGACGCTGACCGCGCTCGATGAGATACCCTCGGAGGGCGAGGACGAGCAGGAGTCCATCAAGCTCTACATCAAAGACGCCATCGAAACCATGGGTATCACCTCGGTGTTGCTCGTCGGCGGCGGCGTCGACGACGGCGTCCAGTTTCCCGTCCGCAACGCCTGGATATCCTCAGGCAGCTACGAAGATTACTTCCCCAGCGACCTGTACTACGCGGACATCTACGACGCCAACGGCAGCCTGTCCACCTGGGACGCCAACGACAACGGCAGATACGCCGAATACCCCGATGACATGAGCGCCGTGGACGTCTACCCCGACGTATACCTGGGGCGGCTGCCCGCGACCAGCACGGCGCAGGTCTCCGCCGTGGTCGACAAAATCCTCGACTACGAGGAGCACAACGCGATGCTCAACACCATCGTCCAGATCGGCGGCGACACCTTCCCCGGCGACCGGGAGAACATCAACGAGGGCGAATATGCCAACGACCAGGTGCTGGAGCGGCTGCCCGGTTACGACGCCACGCAGCTCTGGGCCTCCACGGGCACCCTGAAAAAAGGCAAGATCATCACCAACTTTTACCGCGGCGCCGACTTCGTCGACTTCTCCGGCCACGGCAGCCCGGTGAGCTGGGCGACCCATCCCCCGGGCGACGACAGCACATGGCTGCCCAAGCAGACGCTGTACTCCCCCTACTCGGGCTTCCTGTACGTGGACGCCACCTGGGTGTTCAACGTCAAAAAACTGCCCGTCGTGGTGCTCAACGCCTGCTCCTGCAGCAAGTTCACCGACACCCCGAACACCCTGGCATGGTCCGTCGTCAAAAAACAGTACGGCGGCGCCATCGCCAGCTACGGTGCCTCGGGCATCGGCTACGGCAGCCACGGCAGCAGCGAAACCGACCGGCTGTTCGGCTGGATGGAAGTCAACCTGCTCGAAGGCCTCCATGAGGACAAGGTCCTCGGCCTGGTCTGGGGCAACGCCCTGACTGAGTACGCGAGCAGCTTCGACCTCGACGGCGGCGACTACAAAACCCTGCTGGAGATGACGCTGTTCGGCGATCCCACCCTGGCCATCGAGGACGGCCCCAACCCGGACGTGCTCTGGCCCTAACCCCTCCCTCCTTTTTTTCTCTTTTTTCTTCCATCACAAACGTTTTAAACGACACCCCCGATAAGGCACACATCATGACCATGAAAGCCGAGCGGCTCAGGCGGCTCAAAGAGGAGCGCAACGCCGTCATCCTGGCGCACAACTACCAGCGCCCCGAGATACAGGACAACGCCGACTACCTGGGCGACTCCCTCGGGCTCGCCCGGCAGGCTTCAGAGACAGATGCGGACGTCATCGTGTTCTGCGGCGTCGACTTCATGGCTGAAAGCGCTAAAATACTCAACCCCGACAAGACCGTGCTGCTGCCCGACACCGGCGCGCGGTGCCCCATGGCGGCCATGGTCGACCCCGACCGATTGCAGCATGTGAAACAGGAAAACGACATGGACGTCGTCTCCTATGTCAACACCACCGCCGAAACCAAGGCGGTCAGCGACATCTGTTGCACCTCGGCAAACGCGGTCAAAATCGTCGGCAGCATGCCCGACGGCGTCATCTTCGTACCCGACACCAACCTGGGCAGATGGGTCCAGCGGCACTTCGAGGGCAAGGACATCATGCTCTGGCCCGGCTTCTGCCCCACCCATCAGGGCATCGAAAAAACAGATGTCGTGGCGCTCAAGCAGCAGCATCCCGACGCAAAGATACTGGCGCATCCCGAATGCACGCTCGAGGTGCTCGACATCGCCGACGCGGTGGAATCAACATCGGGCATGCTCCGCTACGCCCACGAGTCAGATGCGAAGGAGTTCATCATCGCCACCGAGCGGGAGCTCGCCTACCGGATGAAACAGGAGATGCCCGGCAAAACGTTTTACACGCTCGACGTCGCCATCTGCCAGACCATGAAAAAAATCACGCTGGACAAGACCATCGCCGCGCTTGAAAACATGCAGCCAGAGATAACGCTCGACCCCGACATCATGGAGGCGGCCCGCATCCCATTGCAGCGCATGATGGACATCGGACGATAACAATGACCGGTACACCGGATGATAAACGGGGAGTTCCCGGAATACTGCTCTGAAAGACAGTAATCTTCACAGTATTTCTCAGCTACGTCAATCCTTTTAACCATCTTTTTGTTTCCCCGGTATGCTTGGCACGCTGGTGAACGCCGGGGCCGTGGTGGCCGGGAGCGCCGTTGGAC
>CAZQNC010000082.1:0-6258 GCA_964594625.1 uncultured Thermoplasmatales archaeon
GCCTGCTACATGACAAAAAAAATACAGACGAAAAACCGGCAAATCTGTAACCACTGGAGGTGCCAGACCCTGCGAATCGAAAGGTTTAAGAGCAAACAGTTCATTAAGGGATGGGAAGGGATGAGGATGCAGAAAGAGGAAATCATACAGCTCCATACCCTCTTCGCTCAGATAAAAAATGAGCTGGAGCAGGAAACCCCGGACGGCCCATCCTTCGTGGAATACGAGGCACTCGACGTGCTGCCGCACCACGTGCACAAGTCAAAGGATGACCACAAACGCGCCGTCTTCGTACTGGGTAAGGGGCTAGCAGAGGTGTTTTCCCACGACAAATATTCGGGCACCGGGCGCGTAGCGCAACGGCTCGCCAGAATGGAAGCGCGATTGCGATAAACCGGGGAGGCATCCGGTCACTCCATCTGCGTGGCAATAGCTTTAAGTAGAACCCGCTTTTTTATATCCATGAAAAAGGCCGTCATTTCTCTCTGTATCCTCGGGTTCCTCCTCGGAGCCACGCTGCACGTTACCGACGCATCATCCATGCATACAGACCATTCGTTTCATTTCTCGCACCCGGTAATACATGAACACGGCGCCTACGCGGAGCTTTCCATCGCCAACGCCCCGGAAACGCTGCAGCGCGAGGGCGAGCCCATGCTGCCCTACGCCACGAACACAATGACGCTTCCGTTCGGGGCCACCATTAAAGACGTCGAGGTGCATGTCAGCGGCGTCCACACCCGGCATCTCGACACGAAGATCATTCCAGCGCCCAGGCCTGTACGTCTTGACAGGCAGCCCGCCGAGCCGGTACAGACGGAGGGCCCCGTCTACGACAGCGCCGAGCTGTATCCATCCAGCTGGCTGCAGTGGCACACCGGCGCCGGGCTGCACGACGGCCGGCATGTCACCTTTCTCACGCTGCAGGCGTATCCCGCCCGGTATGCGCCGCAGGCCGACCTCCTCCGCTCCGTCGAACACATCGAGGTCGAGGTAACCTACGAGGAGCCGGCGCAGCAGACGCTGGCTGCAGACGGCGGCCTGCTGGTCATCGCCCCCGAGACGTTTACCGACGAACTGCAGCCCCTGGCCGACCACAAAAACGGCTGGGGTATCAACACCGAGATAGCCACGCTCTCCCAGACCGCGGGCGTGCAGGGACGGGACGCCGCGGAAAAAATCAAATACTACATCAAGCGCTCCGTAGAGCGGGACGGCATGTCCAACGTCCTGCTGGTGGGAAGCGCCGACCGGCTCCCCGTCCGGCAGTCCTACACCGACGACGGGCACGACACCCCGTTCATCACCGACCTGTACTACGCGGACATCTACACCGCGGACGGCTCGTTTTCATCCTGGGACACCAACGGCAACGACCGGTTCGGCGAATATGACTACCAGGGAGAAACAGACGAGATGGACCTGTACCCCGACGTCTACCTGGGGCGGCTGCCCTGCGACAGCGAGGCAGACGTCACCACGGTGGTCGACAAAATCATCCAGTACGAGACAGCCGCGTTCGGGGCACCATGGTTTGACCGCGCCGTCCTGGTCGGCGGCGACAGCCACGACGACGACGGCGAAGTGCTCGAAGGCGAATACACCAAGGACTACGCGGAGCGCTACCTCGACGCGTTCGACGTCACCAAGCTCTACGCATCGGCGGGAGACGTAAGCGCGCAGAACATCCGCCGGGAGATAAACGCGGGTGCTGGCTTCGTCGACCTGTCCGGCCACGGCAACCGGTACAGCTGGGCGACGCATCCGCCCGGTGACTTCGACAGCTGGGCCGGGTTCAAGATCAGCGACGTGTCGCGGCTGTCCAACGACAACGAGTACCCCGTGGTGGTGCTCGACGCCTGCTCCTGCGGCAACTTCGAGGACGGCACCTGCATCGCCTGGCAGTTCGTCAAAGCCTCCGACAGGGGAGCCATCGCGACCTACGCGGCCACCGCGCTCTCCTGGGGCTACCTGGGCTCCTACTGCGTGCAGGGGCTGTCCGGCTACGTCGACGTCCGTCTCACCGAACACATCGCTGATGGGGGAACGGCCGGCATGGCGCTGGCCCGGATGCAGGAGGACTACCTCAACGGCCACGCCAACCTGGACGCCATCGGCCTCAAGGTGGTCGAGGAGTTCGCCCTGTTCGGCGACCCCACGCTGGCCATCGGCGGCCGCGGCGGCTGCAGCATCGGCACCCCCCAGCCGGGCCATCTCTACCTGTGGGGCACCCAGCTCACGTCCACCTGGTTCGGCCGGACCATCGTGGTCGGCCCCCTGGAGGTGTCCGCGACGACGAGCGACGACATCACCTCCGTCGAGTTCTACGTGGACGGCGAGCTGCAGCACACCGCCACCGAGCAGCCGTTTACCTGGGAATGGGACCAGCGCTCGTTCGGCAGCCGCACCCTGGAAATCGTGGGCTACCGGGAGGGCGGCGGCACCTCGAATCATTCCATTGACGTCCTCTCATTCAATCTATGAGCCAGGTGACCGTGGCGGGGCACATCGCCCTGGACCACATCTTTGACATCCCGGCGCATCCCGAGCCGGAGCATTCCATTTTCATCGAGCGGCATGAGCGGCACTATGGCGGCGGGGCGGCCAACATCGCCACTGGCATCGCAAGGCTTGGAGGGCACAGCCGGCTGCTCGCCGCCGTGCCCGAGGATTTCGCCGCCACCGACTACGCCGGCTATCTCCATGGCCTGCGTGTCGACCTGGCGGTTGTCAGGTTTCCCGGCGAGATGCCCGTGGCGTATATCTTCAACGACGAACGACACCGGCAGATAACCTATTTTTCATGGGGGGTCTCCGATCACCTGCGGGATCTCGAGGCCACCGGCGACGTCGTCCACCTGGCGCCCGTGCATCCCGCGTTTGCCTGCCGGATGGCCGACGCCGCTCGCTACCTGGCATTCGAGCCCGGGCAGGACCTGCCACGGTACAGCGCCGAGCAGCTCTCCTACGTGCTGGAACGAGCCGACATGCTGTTCTGCAACGTCACCGAGCTCCACACCATGGCCGACATGCTCGACGTATCGCAGCGGCAGCTGCTCACCGACCTCGACGCGGTGGTAACCCGCGGGGAGCATGGCTGCCTGGTCTACGAGGACGGCGACACCCATGAGATACCGTCGGTGCCAGCCGACATGGCGGACCCCACGGGAGCCGGCGATGCCCACCGGGCGGCCGTCTGGGCGGCATTGCAGCGTGACATCGAGCTGCCCGTGGCCTGCCAGCTGGGCAGCATCGCGGCGGCGCTGACCGTCGAAAAGCGAGGGGCGCAGCGCGGCATGCCCGACTGGGAGACGCTGCTGGAGCGGCACGCGCAGCATTTCGACAGGGCAGAAAACATTTAACTGCACGATGCTTTACATCCAGCATGCTTCGCACCCACTACGCTGCAGATGTGAGCACCGACGACTGCGGCGACACGATTTCCATTGCCGGCTGGATAGAGGAGATACGCAACCTGGGCGGCATCGCCTTCATCTTGCTGCGCGACAAAA
The DNA here is from genome assembly GCA_964594625.1 of uncultured Thermoplasmatales archaeon. Classification (GTDB taxonomy): domain Archaea; phylum Thermoplasmatota; class E2; order UBA202; family DSCA01; genus CAZESS01. The sequence goes on from CAZQNC010000082.1 coordinate 3,513, forward strand.
CCGGCATGGCGCAGATAACCTGCATCAAGAAAGAGATGCCGGACCTGTTCGCCCGGCTGACCGAGCTCCCCCGGGAGAGCGTCATCGCCGCCACCGGCAGATGCCAGGAAAACGACCAGGTGCAGCACGGCTGGGAGCTGCTGCCGAGCAGCATAGAGGTTCTCTCGGAGGCGGACACCCCGCTGCCGATGGGCGTCGCCGACAAGGTCAACGTTGACTTTGATACGAGGCTGGACAACCGTTTCATCGACGTCAGGCGGGGCGAGGTACAGGCCATCTTTGCGATTCGCCATACCTTTATCGAGGCCGCCTGCCAGTATCTGGCCGATGAGGGATTCACTCATGTGCATACGCCCAAGATAACGGTGTCCTCGCCCGAGGGCGGCACCGAGCTGTTCACCGTCGACTACTTCGGCCGCGACGCCTACCTCGTGCAGTCGCCGCAGGTCTACAAGCAGATGCTGATGGCCACCGGCCTCGACCGGGTGTACGAGATAGCCTGGTACTTCCGGGCCGAGGAGCACGACACCTCCAAGCATCTCAACGAGTCCACGGCCATCGACCTCGAGATGGCGTTCATCGACGACGAGGACGACGTCATGGCCGTCATAGAGGGCATGGTGACCGCGTCGCTCGCCGCCATCAAAGAGAACCATCAGGCAGGGCTGGAGCTCCTCGACGTGGAACTCCCCACGGCGGAGCCGCCGTTCCGGCGCATCCACTACGACGAGGTCGTTGACATGCTGTCAGGGCGCATCGACATCGAATGGGGCGACGACCTGGGCACCGACGAGGAAAACCTGCTCGGCGAGCTGGTCGACGACGACTTCTACTTCATCACCAAGTTTCCGCTGGAAACCAAGCCCTTCTACGCGATGCCCGACGACAGCCATGCCCGGGCCTTCGACCTCGCCTGCCGGGGCACCGAGATATGCTCCGGGGCGCAGCGCATTCACGACGCAGCGCTCCTCGAGGAGCGCATCGCCGCGCTGGGATTGAACCCCGACGACTTCGCCGAATATCTCAGGGCGTTCCGCTACGGCATGCCCTCGCACGGCGGCTTCGGCTTCGGCATCGAGCGCTATCTCATGAAAATTTTGCGGCTTGGCAACGTCCGGGAATGCATCCTGTTCCCCCGGGATAAAAAGCGTCTGACACCCTAGTTTTCGGGTACGCGCCGGATGCTGTCCAGCAGGGTGCCGTCCATCCATCCCACGACCGCCACGATGTCATCGCCGAGCTCGGGCTCCGGCGCCGTTTGGCCGCAGATGTCCTCCGCTTCTTTTTTGATGTCTTCGATGGGCCGGATGGGCAGGTCCGTGTTATGTGTTGCGTCCAGCAAATCCTGGCGGCGGGGGTTTATGGCGATGCCTCGCTCCGTTACGATGACGTCGATGAGCTCGCCGGGGCCGACCAGGGTGGTGACCTCGTCCCGTATCATGGGCGTGTCGCCTCGGCGGGAGGGGATGACCAGGATGGTGCACCGGGCGAGGAGGCTGTTCTGCCAGCCGCCGACGCCGTGCAGGAGCATCCCGTCGGAATGGGTGACCACGTTGCCGTTGAAGTTGACGTCGACCTCGGTGGCGCCGAGGACGACGAGGTCGGTCATGGACACGGTGGCGCCCTTGGAATGAAAGTTGTAGTAGGTGTTCACGTCGTATGACACGTGGCGGGGGTTGTCCCGCAGGCTTTCCACGGCCGTGAGGTCGAAGCTCTGCCCGTCGAGAATGTAGTCGCCGAGCCCTTCCTCCAGCATGTCGACGAGGTAGCCCGTCGTCCCGCCGTTCATCGTCCGCGCCGTCACGTCTTTGCTGCGCATGATGCCCCGGAGATATTTCACGAAGGCCAGCGAGGTGCCACCGGCGCCGGCCTGAAAGCTGAAGCCATCATGGACGATGCCCGCGGCGTCGGCAAACCGGGCCGCCAGCTCGGCCATCTGCAGCCTGGCGGGGTCGTCGGTTATCTCGGTGGTGCCTGACACGATTTTTTCCGGGTTCCCGATGCGGTTCATCGTCGCCACGTAGTCCACGTAGCTGCCGTCGATGTGCCAGGGATGGCAGGGGAAATCGACGAGGTTGTCGGTGACCACGACCACATGGTCGGCGTACCGCACGTCCGCCTGCGCGTAGCCCAGCGGGCCGCACGCCGAGGGACCGTGCAGGCCGTTGGCGTTGCCGTACGGGTCTGCGGCAGGGGCCGCCATCACCGCGATGTCGATGTGCACGTCGCCGTCCTGCACCGCCCGGTACCGGCCGCCGTGGGAGCGCAGGACGCCCATGCCTCGCATGTTGCCGCGGGAGCAGTACACCCCGAGCGGGCCGTTCAGGCTTCCCTCGATGTGGTGGACCACGCCATTGTCCATGTGCCCGATGACGGGTTTATGGCAGGGAAACGAGGCGCTGGGAAACCACCGCAGGTCTTTTACGCCCAGCCGGGCTGCCAGGTCGAACACTTCATTGGCGACGAGGTCGCCGTTGCGGAAATGATGATGTGTCGAGATGGTCATGCCGTCGCGGAGGCCGCAGCGCTGCAGCGCCGTTTTGAGGCCGCCGACGACCTTGTTGCCATCCCGGGGGTAGTCGATGCATGAGGGAACGGGCGGAGCGGCTTTGCTTCCTGCCGGTCGGTGCACGTTGACGCCCTTGAAGGGCGTTGCCGGCTGCCCGTTGACGTGGGTGGGTACGAGCCGCCCGGCCGCGTTTTCCACGAGCCTGTATGTTCCCTCGGTCATGGTATCAACAGGGGG
>CAZQNC010000083.1:0-6254 GCA_964594625.1 uncultured Thermoplasmatales archaeon
AGACTCCCGTGATTCCGCCGGCCTGCGCTGGGTTCTTTTCATTTCGCCCCCCGGCAAGTGTATGCGTTTCCCATTGCCAACGCTTAATATATAGTCCCGGGACGTATCCCGGGCAACCCCCCTGAGCAAGGTCAGCCAAAGTCAGACGCCGGCGGGGGCCGGAGCCCCCCGCCCTGCATCGTCTTCTGACTTTCAGCCGATGATGTCCTGAGCGGTTCCGGCCCGGCCGTCCGTTCCCAGGATCGACCGCAGGCCCCGGACGCGCTCCATCAGGGCGACGTGCTTCGTCTCGATCACCTGAGCCGCGTGATAGTCCTCCAGTATCTCCTCGAAGCCCTGCCGGAGATCGTCCACGAAGTCCACGATGGCCCCGGGGCTCAGCATGTCGGTGTTCGCTCGGGCCGGCGCCCGATGCGCCGGCATATGGGCTGAGCGATGGGCGCCCCGGATCATGCCGAAGATCAAAGAGCAGATCGCCATCGGTGGCCACACGAGCCGGGACGGGATACTGATCCACCAGGCCGGCGAGACGAAAATATGGCTGTTCCGGGAGGAGGGCGACAGGGTCCGGATCACGGTCGCCCGCGAGAACGGGCAGCGGTCATATACAGCATATGGCATCGCCAGCGTAGCGGAGACCCTGGGGACCCTCGGGTTCGTCCGGCCGTAGCGCCAGCACAGGGGGGGGCGGGTTGCGGCCCGCCCCCGCCGCTTACGAGGGCGAGCAAAGTTGACACGGGACGCGACCCGGGACCATATTCGCCGGGACGGCAGACAGCGACAACAGCGAGGGGAGGGACATGCCACTGAAGAAGGTAGTCAGGCTGGAAACGACCGGGGACACGACAGACAGAAAGTGGGTCTGGTTCATCCGCGGCAGCCAGCCAGCAGGAGAGCGTCAGCATGCGACGGAGATCATCATGGACGCGATCCGCGAATATGGTCGCGCTCCGATGCAATACGATGAGTTCCGGGCGAAGCTGGAGAGTGGAGACCAGGACGTTCTGAACGCGATCCGGCGCGGCAAGCGCTCGAAGCGCGTCAGGTAGAGAGGAACGATATGGACACAGCGACAGCCATCCAGAAGCGGATGGACGCCCCGACGATCGACCTCGGAGAGCCTACAGACGAGATGTCGCACGATGAGTTCGTGCAGAAGCGTGACGAACATGGCCTGTCCCTGGGGGGGTCTGAGTGGCGAGACTCTGCCAACATCGCCCCCTGGGGATGCGCCCGGAAGCTGTACTACAAGAAGGCCGGGGTTGAGCGCGACTATCCCCGGCGCGAGACGGCTGCCATGCGCTCAGGGCTGCGCCTGGAAGGGATGGCCCGGGAGGTGTATGCCGAGCGTCGCGGGATGTCCTGCGTCGCTCACAGCCGCGCCCTGGACCCGCCAGAGGGGTTTCCGTCCTGGTGGCGCGGAAACATAGACGCGGTCTTCGCCCTGCGGGTTGCGGGGCTGACTCCCGACGTCATGGAGCGGAATCGCCAGGAAGCGATCTTCCGGTCAGACGCCCCCGGGCTGCACCTGTGGGAGAACAAGACCCGGGCCGGGTTCGCCTTCCGGAACGCGATCAAAGACAGCAGCGACGCCGTGACGATGCAGGTAGTACACTACGAGGTCCTTTTGGGCGTCCCGCTGGGGGTCCGCAACGTCTACCAGCCTCACCCCGAGGACATGGCCTGGCAGGAGATCGAGTTTGACTCCGCGCTCATCGACGCGATGCTGGAACTCGGGGCGCGGTTCATCGACGCCGTAGAGGCCGGCAAGCCGCCGAAACGCCGAGCCCCGGGGTATCGGGCGTGCCAGCATTGCGAGTGGCGCGAGACGTGCTGGGAGGGACCTCCGCCCCAGACGGCGGACGATACCGCAGCGGGTCTGGTGAAGCTCGACAGCGCCGAGCTTGCTGACCTGGCGACCAAGTTCCTGGCCCTGGGCGACGAGATCAAGGAACTGAAGGGCGAACGCGACGCCGTGCGAGACATGATCGAGGCGGAGATGACGATCGCCGAGGTGCAGCATGCAGCAGTCGGGGGGCGCCGGATACACGCTGCATACTCGTCCAGCGTCCGGCAGCGGCAACTAATCAAGGCCATCCTCGGCAAAGACCCTGAGTGGGTATTGCAACACCTGAAGACGATCGACCTGAAGGCCGCCCGGGACGACTACCCCGCCCTGGTGGAAGAGTACACCGGCCGGAGCAAGAAGCCCAGAGTGGCTGTGTACTGATGCCGGCCGCCAACACCTACCAGCAGGGGTTGATTGAGATCCTCCTGGAAGCGGCGCGGACCGCCCGGCTATATCTCACGTCCGGGGATGTGCGTCGCTCGCAACAGTCCCCCGAGCCGGGGGCAGCCACTACCAGATACGTCGTCGCCGTGCTGGACAACGCAGGGGCCGCTGTGCCGAACGAGGACGGCAACCCGCCCCGATACAATGCCCCCGTCCGGGAGGCCCTCACAGCGGGCGGAGACGCCGCCCTGAAGCAATGCCGGGGGTGCGGCGCCGCGATCGTCTGGATCGAGACCGAGGCAGGGAAGCCGATGCCGTGCGATCCTTCCGGCAAGCCCCACTGGGCGACGTGTCCCTCGGCCGAGAAGTTCCGGAACAGGAAAGCGGGGAAGCGATGACACAGAACGAGCAGGTCCTTCAGCACATGCAGGACGTCGGCCCGATCACGACCCTGGTCGCCGTCCGGGAGTACGGGATCACCAGGCTATCGGCCCGGATATACGACCTGAAGGCGGCCGGGTTCGAGGTCGAGACCCGGTGGCGGGAGGTGCGCGATCGTCACGGGCAGCGGAAGCACGTCGTCGAGTATGCAGTCGCCCCGTCGCTGACCCTGGCGAAAGAGACCCGCATCTCGCCCAGGGTCCGGCGCGTAGTAGAGCGCATAGACGTCCCGCGGTTGCCAGCCCCGCAGCCAGGGCGTATCATGTCAGAGTCGGTCCCGGGCAGCGTCCCGGGTCCGGAGTTACAGTTGACCCTTTTCCAACAGGAAAGGAAGTAACATGAGCCGAGAGATGATCGTTCCCGAGAAGAACCTCAAGACCCTACAGGGCCTCCTCAACAGCCGGAAGGAGAAGCTGTCGACGTTGCTCCCGACGGCCATCGAGCCGGCCAGGCTGGTCAACATCATCATGATGGCTGTCCTGGGCAACGAGCGGCTGATGGTCTCCACCCCGGAGAGCATCTATAAGGCCGCGGCCGAGGCGTCTCAGTTGGGGCTCCTGGTCGACCGCAACCTGGGCTGGGCGTACCTCGTCCCGTATTGGAACAGCGACACCGGGCGCTACGAGGCAAACCTGCAGCTAGGATACCGCGGGCTGATACACCTGGCGACCCGGGGAGACGGTCCCGTCCGGAAGGTCTGGGCGCGGGTAGTGCACGAGCAGGACCTCTTCGAGGTCATGCAGGGGACCGACGAGCGAATCCGCCACGAGGTCGACTGGACGCTGAAAGATCGCGGGCGCAGAATCGCCGCGTATGCCGTCGCTGAGTTTCGGGACGGAAGCCTGCAGTTCGACGTGGCGGCTCAGGCCGAGATCGAGACGATCAAAGATGCGGTCGCCCGGAAGAACCGGGGGCTCACTCCGATGTGGACGCAGTACGAGTCCGAGGGGTGGAAGAAGTCGATCGCCCGCCGCCTGTGCAAGTACCTCCCGCTGGCCCCCGACGCGCTCGTCCCGATCGGAGCAGACGAGGCCCGGGAACTGGCATTCGACAAGCCCGGGGACTCGATGGTCGTCGATATAGAGGGGGAGGTCGTCCAGGACGCGACAGAGGCGCCGCAGGGCGCGACGGAGAGCGCCGCCGGTGCCATCCGGGGAGCGATGGGCGACTATGACGACGAGGCCGACGAGGAGCCGCTCACCCCGGAGGAGGGGGACAACGACGAGCCGCCCCAGGAGAAAGACGTGCCGGCGCCGGAACAGGAGGCGCCATCCGATAAGACCCTACCGTTCCGTCTGCGGATTGAGCAGGGGACGGGGAACGACGAGGGGCTGGCGGTCGGATACTTGATGCTAGATGACGAGATCGTCGCGGAGTCAAAGCGCCCGGATGCGGGGTCTGTGAAGCGCTATCTGCAGTATAGGGCGAAGGCTGTCGCCGGGCGGGATCAATACACGATCAAGGTCGACCCCGGCCCTGACATGGCTCAGGAGCCCGCAGACGACACCCCCGACGATTCAAACAGTCTGCCCCTGTAGAGCATGCGGAAGCCCGACTATCAGCGGAGCCTCCGGGCGGCTGGCATCCCGGCGACGTATCTGATCGACACCGAGGCCGGCGAGGAGGTCCTCCTGCACGAGATGCTGAAGGTCGACGGCTCAGACGTCCGTGAGTGGTTCCCGCTATACCCCGGGCGGTGGCTCAGCAGCTTACAGTTGCGGGTCTGCAGCCCGGGGGCGCGGGGCTTGTTGGCCGATCTGATGGCGCTATCCTGGCAGTCCGGCAGCCCCGGGGTCATAACGGACCCTCCGGAGGACGTCGCAGCGTTCTCCCGGATATCGCCCGAGGACTGGCAGGCATATGTCTCCGAGCTCGCCGGGCGCGGTCGAGTCCGGACGGCGGACACGGCAGACTACGAGATGCCCGAGAACGTCACCCTGGTAATCCCTCAGATGCTCAAGGTCGGGGCCGAACAGATCAACAAGCGCCGTCGACGCCGTAGCGCCGGCAGTCTCGGGGGAAGGCCCGGGAAGCAATGATAGAGCAATCCATAGCGGCCGTGGGAAGCAATGCGGAAGCAATGGTAAAGCAATGCTTTGAGAATAGAGAAGAGAAGAAGAGAAAAGAAAAGACCTGTCGGTCTGTACGTTCTACCGATAGTGGTACAGCAGCCGTTGTGGAAATGTGGATAACTCGCCCCGAAATGTGGAAAACCTGTTTCACACAGGAGGAGGAACGGATGAAAGGCAAAGAACAAGAAGCCCTCCAGAAGATCGACACGGAGAACTCTGGGCATGTCCCTGTTCGTCTCGTCGGTTCCCGTTGGATGAAGGATGAGAAAAAAGACAGCGCCGTGACCCCGCCGACCAGGTGCGCGTCGACGAGGAACGCCTGGAGGAGATCGCGGAAGCGGCAGAAGGGCTGTTCACCTTTTGCGGGCAGAGGGGGCATCAGGTCGTAGGGTTCCGCCCCGCGAAGGACGAGATCCTCGCATACCTACAGGGAGCCGATATCCTCCCCTCGAGGTTAGATGGGAGCCGAGATGACTGAATACATCGAGCCGGCCAGCAATCAGCCCTGGGGCTGGGTCTTTGCGGTGGTTCTGGTCGCCATTGCCCTGGGGGCCGGATGGATACTGAGCCGCCTGGTAGAACATGGAGAGTATGAGCGCGATGAGGCCGAAGACATCATCGAGAACGCCGAAGCGATCGATGCCCTCTACCGGATGTTCCGCGCATCCCTGGAGGAGGGCCTCGCCCGGCCAGTAAAGCGGGAACAGGCCCAACGGATACGGCATACACGGCTGCGGAAGCTACGCCAGCAGAACGCGCTCAGGCGCGCCCTGGAGAAGCAAATGGACTACGCACGGTATCAGGACACCATAACGACCTTGACGACCCTCCGGCAGCTAAACGGGGTCGGCCTGTCCCGCGCGATCCACGAGGAGACACCGGACAATTACCGACGCAGGGAGGAGGCCGCAGATGCCCGAGAGGACTGACCCGCTAGAGCAGGTGCGGGAGGCGATAGAGACCGCCCTCCATGAGACTGTAGACGCTAGGGCGTATCCCGACGGTCCGTGCATGGAGGCGGAAACACGTCGAGACCTTCGCCTTGCCCTCGCCGCCCTCGACGAGAAGGTGCTGGTGGAAGATGAGCGCCTGGAAACTGTAGTGCAGGCCGCGGAAGGGGCGTTTACCTTTCACGGGCGCCGGGACGGCCGACTAATAGGCTTTCAGCCGACTGCTGAAGAGATTATCTCTTACCTGAAGGGAGCCGATATTCACCGCGAATAGACGGGACGCACCAGCACGGAGAGGGGGAGTGACGATGGCGTCGTGTGAGCGATGTTGGCGCGAAGCGGGCGGCAACCCCGCTCTCTATCAGGAGCTGATTGCTCGCCGCAACTGCACCCCCGAAGAGCAGGCTGGGCGCGGAGCGGGGGAATGCCCCGTATGCGGCCGGCGAACGATCCATCAATACGTCCACGTGTGCATGAATCCGCAATGCCCCGAGTACCAACGCAGAGAGGAGGAATGATGCATACTTGTGAACGGTGTGGTGGCGTACTTGATACAGC
>CAZQNC010000084.1:0-6220 GCA_964594625.1 uncultured Thermoplasmatales archaeon
GCCATTTTCCCCTTTTTCTTTTTCCTCTTTTTTCCTTTTCAAGTATCCCGTATAACATTACATATAATTGACGTTAATTATTTAAACGAGGTTGTCATTATCTATCCGGAGGCACGATAGGCATGAAACATCTAAGCAGAACCCATATTGTTGGGGCAGTTCTTATTGCTGCCATATTGATCGTTCCCGTGAACCTCGCCATGGGCGATGCCGGTAACGACGAAAGCGAACCACTCCCCGAATTCCACACCGGGGCGCCGGACAACCCGCAGGTTGCACAGGGTCCGGTGCTCAAGGCGCAGCCGGTCGAGGCCACCGTGGTCCGGCCGACGGTGCTGAACGAAAACGGCGACGTACAGATAACATCCGAGACGACCGACCAGCTGCATCCGGCATCGGTTGCCTCGTCCGCCGGCGACATCGTGGCCATGTACGAAAACTACGAGTCCCTCATGACCGGCGACATCGGCATTTCCACCTCGACCGACGGCCAAACGTGGACCAGCGCCGGCGCCATCCAGGTTCCCGACTACCGGGAGCGATATCCCACGCTGGACATCGTGCGGGGCAACACGGGCATCGGCACCTTCGCCTCGGACCCCCGGGACACCGTTTTCTATTATCTCGACATGGCGGACGTTGGCGACGTCGGCTCCATGAACATCTCGGGATACGACTGGGGCAGCAGCGGCTACACCAACCCGCAGATGGCCAGCGTCGCCGGCTACGGGCTGTCGGAAAAGCCGACCGCCTACTTCAACGGCCTGTTCTCGTACAACGTCGACGTGGCGACGTCGAGCGCCGAGGAGGACCACAGCTTCACCTACCAGTTCTACGCCGAGGACGAGGGCTACGCGTCTCTCATCTACTGGTACGGCATGGGCGACGACCTGTACAACATCTCGGCTGACATCGACCAGACCACCGGCGTGGCGTACTGGGTGATGGAGGGCTACAACGAGACCACCCCGGAAAACTTCCGCGTGAGGACGTTCTCCTGCTACATCGACCCCGAGCTCGGCGGCGAGTGGTGGAGCACGGACTACAATTTCGGCTACATCGACGACTGCATCCATCCGGACGTGTCATCGGCGGGCGGCATCACCTACCTGGCCGTCGAGCAGATCGAGGGCGGCTTCAACCACAACGTTCTCTGCTACATCTCCACCGATGACGGCGCCACCTGGGAGGCCGTCGAGGTGGCAGCCACCATGGATCAGGAAACCGACCCGACCATCGTCGCCTATCCGGGCGGCTCAGCCAGCTGCGTGTTCACCAAGGACGGCGACCTCTACGTCTCCCATACCACCGACGGTGGCGACACCTGGAGCGACCCCGAGCAGCTCTCCGAGTCGGGCGCGGTCCGACCCGGGTACAGAGACGCCGACATCTCGTCGGGCGGCCACGTCGTCTGGCAGGATGACCAGAACGGCAACGCCGACATCTACTACGACAACGCCGGTGTGCCCGGTCCGCTGCTGTCCATCACGGCTATCTCGGGCGGATTCGGCATCAAGGCGACGGTGGCCAACAGCGGTACGCAGGCGGCCGAGGATGCAGCATACACCATCGCGTTCGACGCGCTCATCGGCGGCTCCGAGAAAACCGGTACGGTGACCGTCCCGGTGGGCGGGGAAGCGGAGATATCGAGCGGCTTCGTCCTGGGTCTCGGCCCCGTGGATATATCGGTCGACGTGGGCGGCGTGTCCGGGACGGCCAGCGGCTTCATGCTCGGCCCGTTCGTCCTGGGGCTGTAACGGCAGCACGTTCTTTTCCCTCTTTTTTCTTTTTTTCTTTCGATACCTTTTTAAGACCACCTTGGATATATACGTGGAGGCAGAAACATGTATACAAAAGCAGGCAAAACTGTAACGGTAGCAGTAGTGATAGCTGCCATGCTGTGTCTTCCCCTGGCACAATCGTTTTCTGACACGGACACCACGGGAGAGCTCACGGCATCCATGGAACGAACACCGGTTGACATATCACCCTCGACGTCCCTGGCGCTGGGGGCGGGGGGCAACGGAGACATCCAGCTTTCCACGTCCGGAGAGGACGACAACCATCCGGCTGTGGTGAAGGCACCGGACGGCAGCTTCGTGGCCGCCTGGGACCGGCAGCTCGGCGCGCTCGAGGGGCACATCTATTTCGTGCGGTCCACCGACGGCAGCAGCTGGAGCGAGCTGTTCAACACCAACACCGGCGACATGGCATCCGGGCTGCAAAACTGGCCGGCGCTGGTCACCCCGCCTGGAAGCAATGTGATGTACGGCGTCTGGAACGACCGGACGGCGCAGGTCGTCTACGTTCTGTATGCGCCCGACGCTGCTGACACGGGCACCTGGGAGATCGGCGGCCTGGACCACAGCGGATATGACTCGGAGCGTTCCGCGTTTTCGGCAGCCGCTATGAGCGAAACCACCTGGGGCTGGGGCTACGTCGGCCACGTCGAATACGCGGGCTACGATCTGCCCAGCGCCATCGAGGGAGAGTTCCAGCTTGGCACCTGGGAGGAAGCCGTGTTTTCGTGGACGGGCGACCAGTTTTTCCCGTTGTCCTACAACGCTGACCTGGCGGCCACGCCAAACCAGTTCTGGGAGGTCTGGGACTACGAGAACGAGACATCTGGCGGCCACGGCATCGGCGTCCACTGGGGCGACCCGAACGAGGAGGGCGACATGGCGCTCTGGCCGGTGCTGACCTGGGAGGGAAGCGATCCCTACATGGACCCGGCTGTCGGGGCGAGCGGGAGCAACCTCTGCGTGGTCTACATGTCGCAGAATCCGACCTTCGGTGACTGGGATCTCACCTGCAAGTATTCCTCCGACGAGGGGGAGACCTGGCAGGATGGCTCGTTCCCCGCGGAGGGACAGGTTGACGAACTGCATCCTGATATCTTTATGAGCGGGTCAACCGTGTACTGCGCGTTCGTCAGCGACGGCAACCTGTTCATGGCGAAGTCAACCGACGGCGGCGCCACCTGGGAGGACCCGGAGCAGGTCAACGACGAGGATGGCACCGTGCTCGAGGAGCCGTCGGCGCTCCAGATATCGCAGGGCGGCATCGTCTGGACGGACACCCGGAACGGCAACCGGGACATCTACTATGAGCCGCTGCCGGCCCCCAGCCTGGAGATTCCCGGCGTATCCGGCGGGTTTGGCCTGACGGCAACCGTGTCCAACACGGGGACGGCCCCGGCGGAAAACGTGGCGTGGACCATCGACCTGTCCGGGCCGGTGTTCGTCGGCAACCACGCGGAGGGCACCATCGACGTGCTGCCACCCGGGGAGTCGGAGGACATCGGCACCGGTCTCGTCCTGGGTATCGGACCCAGCACGATATCCATCGAGGCGGGCGGCGCCACCGCAAGCTTCAGCGGCTTCGTGCTCGGACCGCTGGTCCTGGGATTGTAGCCAGGGCTTCTTTTTCCCTCTTTTTCTTTTTTTTTGGCGTTTTGTCGTTAAGAGGTGGCTGCGCTGATATCCAACCCACAATCAAGGATATATGTTATAGATAAATCAAAATCTTTAATTAATATATCATGTTGTGGGATGTTACCATGTCGTATGCTGGCAGGCGCTGCGGCGTCTGAAAGGCAGATGTCAACTGGCTGGGCGGAAAGGTCAACATTTCGCCGTACTGGCGGTTCGCCCTGCCCGCCTGGCTGCTGCCCGCCCTGATCGGGGAGTGGACGGTGCAGTGCATGGGCGGCCAGGTCATCGGCGTCATCGCCGGGGGCAGCGTCTCCCTGCTGAAAAGCTACCATGACTTCTACCGGCTGATGGGCGCCTACGTGCCCGTGCTCTCCGAGAAGATACGCTGGACACGGATCGCGATGGCCGTGGTAGCCGTGTTGCTCGCCGGGCTGGTGCTCCTGCTCGTCGACGTCAACCTGGTCGCCCGGCTGCTCGGGGCGTTGTAGCCGGCGGCCCGGCCACGTTTTTTATACGGGGCGGTGTTTGCCGCCCGTAGACATCGCTACTGTCATCCTGATCGCCGTCGCCCTGGCCATGGACGCATTCGCGGTGGCGGTGGCCAGCGGGCTGTACATCCGCCGATTGCATGTCAACCATGCACTCCGCATCGCCGGCATGTTCGGCCTGTTCCAGGGCGCGATGCCCCTGGTTGGCTGGCTGGCCGGACGGTCAGCGCAGCATCTGGTAGCCGCGGTGGACCACTGGCTGGTCTTCGGCCTGCTAACCGTTATCGGCGGCAAAATGCTCTACGAGTCCCTGATGCTGGACGAGCACGACAGCCGTCGGCGGGGGTTTGACCCGCTGAACATGTCGTTTCTTTTACTGCTCTCGGTGGCCACCAGCATCGACGCCCTGGCGGTCGGCGTCTCCTACGGCCTGCTGGACGTCACAATCGCGCTGCCCGCCCTGGTCATCGGCGCCGTCACGTTCGGGCTCTCCCTGGCCGGCGTCTACCTGGGCGACCGCGTCGGCCATCTCTTCGAACGCCGCCTGGAGGCCATCGGCGGCGTCATCCTCATTGGCATCGGGCTCAGGATACTTGTGGAGCATTTGACGTAGAAGCACAAAGAGAAGACCCACTGGCTGCTAAAAAACGCGAACCGATGAGAAATATTCCCTACAAAAGCATATTGCTATACTGTAATGGTGTCTATAATATGTATTATCCGTCCAAATACGTCGTCATATGCGGGAACATCATCCAATTGATGTACTAATGACGTTTCCCATGCACTTCGGAAATCCTCTTTTCTACCATGAATCGAATCAGGATCGATGTGCACTTGTTTGAGTTCACATTTTTGTGGAATTATCCCCTTCACCATTTCTGTGTCTATTGTCCCCCATAACGCCCATATATCATACATATCACGAGGTCGTGTACGCTGAAATAAACCCCTAATTTTTTCGGCTACCGTCTCTTCAAGCGAATAACATTTTACCCGGGCTGTACAAGCGTCTGAATAGGGATGGATGATACGCCTCTGCTCCAACGGCAGTAATATTTCTTCCCTGTCTGGGATGGTTAGGTCAATTTTTACCTTCAATGGAGAGCCTACTCGCCGTAGTATACGGAAGTATATTGCGCCCTCAAACCCGTTGATATTTTCATTCAATGCATCAAAATGAAACTCGATTCCGCTTTCTTCTTCCGCCTTTTGGACAGCATGCTTGATAGCTTTTTCCATCACCCTCGGTGCTGGTTCCTCAAGCAGCGTATAGTCCAGGTCATCAGAGAATCTGTAGTCGTCAATATACACCTTCCGTATACCTGTGCCTCCCTTGAATACCATGTCGATAGAGGAGAGATGCTTCAGCAGCCAATTCTGGGCATAGTCTCTTTCTATCCTGGTCTCCGGAACTCCCTGTTCTCTCGCAACCCGTCGCAGTTCTCGTCTCGGAATCATTCCAGCTCCCCAAGCATCTTTTCATCCATATTGATAGTTAATCTCCATTTTGAACTTTTAGGGCCTTTGTTAGGCAGCGTGGGGTCCAGCCGGAGATAGCTTCTTGTATCTATCTCTGGAAGGTCGATGCCGATATCCATCCGGCCGAATAAAAAGCCAAGCCGCCGTATAACGCCTGTGTTCCCGATTCGCTGTGCATATTCGGACAGTTTTTTTTGGTCCATCTCCTTGTATCTATATAGCGCCTTGGCTACCTCTACTATCCCTCCACAATACTGTGGCTTGTCAAGGCAGTCTATAATCGTCTTTTCCCTGTCGGTAACATATACCTTTGTATCCTCTATCCATTCAGTTCTCCTGCCATAAAACTTTCCCGCTTTTACCCGCACTATCCTGTACGTGATGTTGAAGATGTCTATCTCCCGTCGCTTTTTTCTAGCTGTTGTCTGGACGAAGACCACGTTTGGTATTTGCTCCGTGAATCCGTAATGGTGAAGCGCGCTCCAGTATGAGATAGCGTACGGATCTACAAGGACGGAGCCGATGACGAACTCGTTGAGCGTGTATCTCCCCTTTTCAGCACCGAGCGGTATTATCATATATTTTCCTTTTTCTATGCGTTCTATAAAACCTCGTTTTTCGAGGCGCGACAAAATCACCCACAGTACGTTCCTCTGCAGCCCCGTGGCCTCCAGTGCTTCGTCAAACGTAAAGGTATTGCCTGTTTCTGCAAGTTTATCGACGATATCTATTCTCATTTGTATACACCATCCTTAACAGTTTTGTTATGTTCGGTGTATTTAATTGAGAAACTGTTGAAAAATGTTTCTGTTTTTT
>CAZQNC010000085.1:0-6190 GCA_964594625.1 uncultured Thermoplasmatales archaeon
CCGACAAGAAATTATCTGCATACTATGTCTAAGAACTATTTGGTCACAACACTAGCTGACAATCTCGTGCAGCCGCTCTTCCCTGATGGCCATCTTTATCTCGAGGGCGATGCGCCGCCCGGTGGACATCTGCCGCCGCCAGAGCGTGTTGCCATATGGATGTCCCCAGGACATGTGGACGTTGGTGCCGCCGCCGATGCGGGGGGCCACGTCGTAGATGTAAAAGTTGAGGTCTTTGTCCGGGCAGGTCTGCAGGCAGAACGGCCCGATGACCCCGTAGCCGTAGTGTTTTTTGGTGGCTGCCACGTACTGCTCGCCGAGCCGGAAGACCTTTTCCAGCTGTGACTCCCGCAGCGTCGCCGCATTATGGCCCACCACCGTGTACTCGGGTATCTGCTGCTTTTCCGGCAGCGTCATCTGCTGGGGTGCCGGCAGCCGGACGTGGCCGTCCAGGCTGGTTTCGAAGCGCCAGTCGATGCCCAGCAGCTCCAGCTCGTCGGTGAGCGGTGAATAGAAAAAGTCAAAGTTGAACACCGGCCCGATGACGTAGCGTTCGATGCGGGCGTTGTCCAGGGCCTCCCGGGTGATGACGTTCTGGCTGAGCAGCTGCTCCGCCTTTTGCTGGTATTCCTCAGGGGAGGAGCAGGTGAAAAAGCCGCGCTCCAGCTTTTTCTGCGCGTGATGCAGTTTTACGATGCATAGCTCGTCTATGTCCTCCGGTGCGTCTATTTTTTCGGGGAACGGCATGCCTTCTTTTTCCAGCAGCCAGTAGTAGTCCTTTTCCTCGCTTCTCTCCTCGGTCCGCAGCAGGTTGCGGGAGCCGAACATCGGTACGGCAAAGTCGTCTTCGATGCGGTCCAGGCTGCAGTACGAGGTAAACGACCGGTTGGGGATGAACACGATGTTGTTGTCTATGAGGCGGCGCTGGTTTTTCTCCGACAGGATCTCCCGGAAATGGTCGAACACCCAGGCGTCGTCGACGCATCCCTTGACATGGCGGCCGTCGTGGTACTGCGTGCGAAAATACTGCGCATAGGTTTTCTCGCGTCCCTTCTGGCAGACGGCCAGCGTGGGAAACCCCTCCTCCTTGGCGCCGTCGAGGGAGTCCAGCGCCGAATGCGACGCAACGGCGCCGATGCCCGCCCGGTCAAGGTCGTAGTCTTCAAG
The DNA here is from genome assembly GCA_964594625.1 of uncultured Thermoplasmatales archaeon. Taxonomy (GTDB): domain Archaea; phylum Thermoplasmatota; class E2; order UBA202; family DSCA01; genus CAZESS01. The sequence goes on from CAZQNC010000085.1 coordinate 1,168, forward strand.
CTGCTCCTGCACGACATGTCTGTCTAACATACAACATGAATGCCGGCCGGCTTTTTTTATTTTCCCTCAGCCGGTCAGCCGGACGCCGACGTAGTAGGCGACGGCCATGATAATGATACCCCGGACGGCACCGGCCGCGACGTTGATGACCACGAAGTTCCGCTCGGCCAGCGCCGCGTCTTCCTGCTCGTAGGGGTTCAGCAGGGAGAACAGGTACAGGGAGACGGAATCGATCATCAGCGGGATGCTCATGATGACGAACAGGCCGATGCGGCCGTAGCGGCGGACGAAGCGCTCTGCCGCCCCGACAATGCGGGCGGTAAGACGTTCGCCCATGGAAAGCGCTTTGAGCTTCCGCCGGGCGCGGTATCCGATGTTGAAGACGATGTAGGCGCCGACGCCCTTCCCGGCGGCCAGGATGGCGATGGGGAGTATCCATCGCAGCGGCTGTGGCAGCTCGGGGTTGAACAGCCCGAGTTCGACGGGGATGGGCAGGATGACCGCGGCGAGGACGACGTAGATGAAAAAGATGATGGAGTAGGACAGCGGGTTGCCCATGGCGTCCAGCAGCACCTGCATCAGGTCCATCTGCCAGGGAAACCGGCGGGGGGACTAAAACCTTTTCTTTTCCAGCCGGTGCATGGCCAGCTGGACGAGCAGGCCGATGGCGATGAGGCCGGCGCCCAGCAGCAGCACCTCCAGTGAGAGATTGGTTATCATGAAGATGGAGGCCAGTATGCCCAGCACCGGGATAATGGGCAGCCGGCCGATGGAGCCGGGCACCCTGAAGCCCTGCCGGGCTGGCTTGTTGAACCGGAAGTATATCAGGGCGGCGTTGACCGCGATGAAGACCGCGAACACCGTAAAATTCGTCAGATTGGCCACCACCTCGACGTCGCCCAGTGCCAGGAACAGCATCGCGCCGGCGGTGACAGCCATGGTTGCCACCCAGGGCGTCCGGGTCTTTGCTGACACGGTCCGAAAGAGGTCGGGCAGCGCGTGCTCGTCGGCGATGCCGTAGACCATCCGGGAGGCACTCAGCAGCATGACCAGCACGGTGTTGAACGTCGAAAAGAGCGCGATGAGCGAGAGCAGCAGGAAGCTTTCCTGGCCGAGCCACGTCTCCGCTATCTCTGCAAGCGGCGATCCTGATTCAGCGAGCTCTGCAGCCGGCAGCACGCTCACGGCGGCGATGCCCACCAGGATGTATATCACGGTGGTGATGGCAATGGACAGCACGATGGCCCGGGGAATGTTCTTCCGGGGCTCCTCGGTTTCCTCGGCCAGCCGGGCGATACTTTCGAAGCCGAGGTAGCTGAAAAAGATGAGCACGCCCGCCTTGAGCACCCCTTCGATGCCCTCCGCCATCTGCGTGTAGTCGGCGGGCTCGCCGAACTGCGGTAACCCGATGGCCATGATGATGATCAGCCCGGCGGTCTCGATGAGCGTGATGATGATGGTGAAAAACGCGGTCTCCTGGATGCCGACGACGACGATGACGCCGCAGATCAGGAGCGCCCCGAACGCGATGGGCAGCACCGCGGTGCCGAACAATCCGGCGAAGTAGTTGGCGAAGCCGATGGAGACGGTGGCGCCGCCGATGACGCTCCCGGCGATGATGAGCCAGCCGATGAGCCAGGCGGGATGCCGGCCGAATGAGCGCTGCACGTACACGTATTCGGCGCCGGCGTCGGGAAACCGGGAGGACAGCTCTGCGTAGCTTAACCCTGTGAAGGAGGCGACGATGGCGGCGATGACGAACGACATCCAGACGGCGTCGCCCGCCAGCCCGGCGGCTTTGCCGATGAGCACGTAGATTCCGGCGCCGAGGATGATGCCCACGCTCATCAGGGTGACTTCCCACAGGTTGAGGGAACGCTCCAGCTCGACCATGCCACGTAATATCTCACTGTTTTTAAAGGTACAGCTTCTGCGGCGCTGCTCGACACATGATGAAATAAATGCCCATATACCGCCCATTTGTTATACACGTGGAGGTGACAAAATGAGAAGCAGTATCCGGGGTATGGCTCTGGTGACCGCCGGGCTACTCTGCCTTTTTCCGCTGAGCATGGCGTCCGGTGCCGGCAGCGCCCGGATGGAGGAGGGGCAGGATTTGCAGATATCGATGTCCGGCGGCCTGGGCATCAACATCACCGTTACCAATATCGGCGACCATCCGGTAGAAAACCTGTCGTGGGCGATTTCCCTGTCCGGCCTGATTTTCGGCGGCACAAGCCGGGATTCGGGCTACGATCCGGTGCTGGAGCCGGGTGAGTCGTTCAGTACCATGCTGCTGGTCTTCGGCCTGGGGCCGGGCTCCCTCATCGCGGAGGTCAACGACGCCGCGTCGTCCGCGGATGTCTGGTTCGCGGGCCCCTTTGTCTTCGGGGTATAACGAAAAAGATGAAAAAAGCCGGGGAGACGGGCAAGACAGGAAGGGAAAAGAGGGGAGATATGGAGGCAAAACATGCGCCTTGCCCGCTTCCGGTTGCTTTCTGAATGGACTATGCCCCGTCATTTTTTATAAAGTATTTGGTACAAGCGCCGAAGGATGCGGAACAGTCATCGAAGAAAACGTCTTTTTTCCCGCTTTTTTAGCCCGGGAGGAACATATCGGAACGTTTAAATGAAGCAGAATGTTAGCAAAACGGTACTATGAGCAAACCCATCGGCGTCAGGATCGACGAAAAACAGGAGCACATATGGGAGACGTTCAAAACCTTCGTCCAGCGGAAATATGGGAAAAAGCATACCGTGCTCGGCAACGAGCTCATCAAGGCCCTGCAGATATATCTCGAGCTGAACATGAAGTCGGAGCGGGACAACCTCGACAAAATTGAGACACAATATATCACCCAGCGGGCGGGCGACCTGGAGATAAAATCGCTCCGTGAGACCTCGTACGACCTGCTGAACATCATCACCGCGGTCAAAGGATACGTCGACAACCTCGAACGAAGCTACTTCGACCATGGAGACCCCATCCCCCCTGACGAGGATGCCAAGCTGAGCAAAATCCAGCAGCGGCTGGCCGAGGCTCAGCACATCCTGCAGGACCGCATCGAGAAAATCGGATGATGCCATCCATCGGCTTCGTGGTCAACCCGATCGCCGGCATGGGCGGCAGCGTGGGCCTGAAGGGCACCGACGGCATGCTGGAGGAGGCACTGCAGCGCGGGGCAACCCCTGTGGCCTCCGGTCGGGCCCGCACGTTCATACAGTCGCTTACCACACCCTTTTCTTTTACAACCTGCGCGCCGCCAATGGGATACGACGTTTTGCAGCAGTGCGATGCCGACGCCGCGGTGGTCTACACGCCCGGGGAGTCGACATCCTCCGATGATACCAGGCGGGCGGTCCAGCACATGCGGAACGTGGACCTGCTGGTGTTCGTGGGCGGCGACGGCACCGCGCAGGACATCCTGGATGCGATAGACCCCGATGTCCCGGTGCTGGGGGTCCCCGCCGGCGTAAAAATGTACTCAGCGGTGTTCGCGCAGACCCCGCGGCATGCCGCCCGTGTCGCAGACGCCTTCGCCGACGGGCTGCCGCTGGAGGAACGGGAGGTCGTGGACATCGACGAACAGCGATTCCGCCGGGGTATACTCGGTGTTTCCATCCGGGGTTATCTGTTGACGCCGGTGCACGAGGCGGTGCAGTCTTCGAAGGACTTCGGCATCGGCGGCCAGGCGGCCAAGCAGGCTATCGCCCGTCATGTTGCATCATCGATGGGCCCCGATGTCACCTATGTCCTCGGGGGCGGCAGCACCACCATGGCGCTCAAGCAGGAGCTCGGCGTCGACGGCTCGTTGCTCGGCGTCGACGTGATATGCAACCGCCGGCTCGTGGTCCGGGACGCCATGGAGTCAGAGATTCTCGAGGTGTTGACCGACCGCAGCGCCATCGTCGTGAGCCCGCTCGGCGGCCACGGCTTCCTGTTCGGCCGGGGGAACGAGCAGATAAGCCCGGCGGTGCTGAGCCGGGTTGGCCTGGACAACATCATGGTCATCTCGGCGGCGGACAAGCTCATGGGTCTGCAGTCATTAAAGGTGGACACCGGCGACGTGGAGCTGGACCACAAGCTGCAGGGTTACATCCGGGTGGTCACCGGCGCCGGTGAATGCCGGCTGATGCGCGTGGAATAAGGCATAATATTTATCGAGCCGTCGACGATATCATGCCATGTCACTGACAGCGTCTGTGCTCGCAGATATCACGGCGGGAAAATCACGGGTTGAACAGCGCGTCGCCGTCTATGAGCGCGTGCGGGACATCCCCTACCGGCTGATACCCGCTCTGTATGACCCCGCCGTCGCAGCACGGGATATCCTGATGGCCAACGCCGGCTCCTGTACGCCGAAGCATTTTTTGCTGGGCCGCTGGCTGGAGCTGCTGGGCTACGATGTCCGCTATATCACATCTGTTTTCGACTGGAACGTACCGGAGATGACGTTTCCCGATGGATTGCGCCAGCTGGCCGAGCGCTACCCGGACGAATATCACCTGTGTCTTCAGGTGTCCATCACCGGGCGATGGACGCTGGTCGACGCCACGTGGGACCAGGGGCTCCGGCATCTCGGGTTCAACGTCAACGAATCCTGGGATGGCGTCTCCGACACGGCCAACGCCGTCGTGCCGCTCGACACCGTCGTGCATGCCTCGCCCGGGGAACGCGACCGCTATGCCGGCGAGCGACGACGCGCACGCTCCGACGGGGAGAGGGAGACCGTTGAGCGTTTCACCATGCTGTTCAACCGGTGGCTGGACGAGGCTCGCCGTCGGCACGGCTAGGCGGGCACGTCTTTTTGGTCGAAGAGCCACAGCCCCGCGGCGAGGATGACGCTGGCGACGACGGCCAGGATGGTGAAGTCACCGAGCTTGAACACGTCGTCGAGCAATGGCGCCGCGTAGTCCCAGTAGTTGAAGATGCTGATGGTCTTCATCCATGCCAGCGCGGCGGTATAGTTCCCGAAGGTGTACAGGAAAAACTGGGCGAACACCGCGGCGAAGGTCACGCCCA
>CAZQNC010000086.1:0-6122 GCA_964594625.1 uncultured Thermoplasmatales archaeon
GCAGTGTGTACGGCTCCATCAGCGAGGGATACATCACGCGGGGCGTCATACAGGGCCGTTCCGTCTTAGCTGGCTGCTCCTCGTTCGCCACCAGCACCAATGTGGGCGCATCAAGGCTGCCATCCCACGATATCTCGATGGTCCGGCCCCAGGCGTTTGCGACATCATTGTCCTCCGCCGCGAGTTTGGACAACACATCGTCGCCGCCAACGTATTGCGCCGTGGTTGCAGGGACCGTTGTGACACCGTCGTGCAGCACCACCATGTCAATATGAGCGGCTGAGCCACCGGATTGTTCGATGCGGACCGTGCAGCCGTCGCTCGACGGCGGCAACGACACGTACTCCCTTCCATAGTGCTCTCTCATGTGGATGTCATCAACGAGCTGCCAGCCCTCGCCGTCTTCCACATAGATTGAATAGGTCTGCTCCTCGAAAGCTTTCAACCTCATTGGATAGGATATGTTGTTGTGCTCGACCAGCACCGCCCAGCAGTCGTAGAGCAGGACGCCCAGACTGCCACGGATGGTGTTGTTGGAGACATCGCTCTCGTTGACACCATACAATGCAACGGCGCTTCCCATCCTGGGCTGTTGCGGCTGCGGGTCCCCAAGGAGCTCAATGCCATTTTCTCCATTTTCGCCGCCGTTCCAGTAGAAATCGTTATGGTGGATGCTCTCGTTGTCGGTGCCAAACATGAGCACGCCGCATTCGTAGTTCTCGGAGATGTTGTTCCAGCATATCTCGTTCCACGAGGCATCCCCGTTTGGCATACCCTCCTCGAACGGCTCGTAGACGATGCCGAAGACGTTAAAGCTGACATTGTTCTCCCTGATAAGGTTGTATGAAGAGTTTACCATCCAGATGCCCACAAAATGGTTGGCAATAAAGTTGTTGAAGATGGTGTTATGGTGTGAGTCGTTGAGGTAGACGCCGTCCCAGTCGCCCATGATGATGTTGCCCGAGATGTTGCAGTAGCTGGAATGGTTCAGGCTCACACCGCCGCAGGGCGCCAGCATACCCTCGTTTATCAAGTAAAAGCCGGATATGTTGACGTGGTTCGTTCCCTCAATGATGAAGCCTTTATCCTGATAGTACAGATACGCGGTCGACGGCATGCCGATGCCCTCAAGCGCGTTGACCGTGGTGCCGCCGATAATGGTCAGTGTTTTATTGATGGTGATATTGTTCTCATAATAGGTGCCGTTCCAGACGTAGATGGTATCTCCGCTGCTGGCGTTGTCAACGGCCGCTTGGATAGAGGTGCCGTTCCATTCCTCCAAATCAAAGGCGGCGTTGCCGTTTTCGTCGATGAAGACAAAATTTGAGGATAGTATCGCCAAATCATCGATATACAGTCCTGAGTAGTTCACCACGGTGGTAGCGTGCACGCCGAAGGTCACGTTGACATTTGACTCTCCACCCCATGCAGAGAGATCAATGACCGCTTGTTCCCAGGCGGTTCCGGGATAAGAATCATTATACCAGACTTGTGATCCATTGACTTCCACGTAGGCATAATCCCAGGCGCCGAAAAGGTCGCTCCAGTACCAGAAGGTCATGGTTGGTTCCGACAGGCCAGAGAAGTCAAATATCTTTGTGAGATACGTGTCATCACCCGAGTTAGTGTAATCGTTGTAGAGCACGGTGCCCCAGAGCCCGCTCCCTGAATGGGCCGCAGTCGGCGGATCATTGTCGCCGCCATAGTTGCTGACATCATAGCTGTCGGTCCACTCCCAGTCACCGACCGGGTCCCAGGTGGCCCACGGCGTCCATCCGCCGTCGTCCGACTCGAAGTCCTCCTCATAGATGATATTCGCTCCGTTTGCGTCGGCGTTCATCGCCATGATACCGACAAACGCGACTAAACCTACAATTCCCAGAATATATGCATGTCTTGCTTTCATAGTTGTGCCTCCCTTTATTGTGGAGTAAAAAAAGAACCGGGAGTATATATAAATAACTTCCTAAAATAGCAGTATCTCCGAAAGTGAGTAGATAAATGCAGGCGTGTCTTCACTTTTTTGTGGCGTGATGCCATAAAAAATGTGGTTCTTTACCATGGTGGCTGGAAAACGGCTTGCCGCGGCGGAGGATGCATTTTTACTGCTTTCTCCTATAAGCAGCCGGTTCACCCGGGGATATGCGAGAGCCTCATCTTAAAAAAGTGGTTATTCCGCAAGCATCTGTATGAGGATATCTCCGATTTTTTGGCTATATCCGGGTGAGTAGCCCAGGCGTCGCTTGTATTGCAGGAGGTCGATGAGTTGGTCTCTCCAGCGCCGGGCGATAACCATCACCAGACGCCGTACCAGGTACCACAGGTTGTAGAGCAGTGCAGCCACCATGAAGAAAAAGAGTCGCACTGAGGGATCACTGGTCTTGGTTTTGATCATGAAATGACCTTCGCCATCTCGATAAAAGTTCTCGATGTTCCACCGACCACGATACATTTCTGCAAGGCAGGATAGGTCTGCATGGGCGTATAAAGTGGGAAATCCCGAAAAAACGAGTGAATAGGATGACATTGATGAGGAACAGTGCTCTCGCCCAGCATTCCGGTGCGACGGCACCACACAGGCCAACCTTGTGAGTATCTTTCGCGCCAAAGGGATTCTCCGTGTAATGCCTGCCTGCCTCAAGAGATGGGCAGGACTTTCTCTTCCCGGTTAAAAGTCGAACAGGTTTTTTTGGTCGAGCGTTTCGGCGAAGCCCTGGAACTTGTCGAGGGTGCTGTCCACGCGCTCCCGGCTGAACTGGTGCTCCCGGCAGAGGTATGCCCTGGTGGCGTCGGTGTCGACGGGCTGCCATTTGAGGTGGTAGTCGTCGGTGACCCTGGGCTGCAGGAAAATGCTGCGGATGTCGTCGAGATGCTCGATGGGCTCGATGTCTCGCTCGATGGATTCTATGTCACCGTGTTTTTTGATGAGCTTCAGCCCCGTTTTGGGGCCGATGCCCTTTATGCCGTCGTTGAAGTCGGTGCCCATCAGGATGGCGACGTCGACGAGCTGCTCCCGGATGATGCCGTGCGTTTCGAGGAGCTCTTTGAGGATGATGGTTTCCGGGGATATCTGCACCCATTTTTGTTTCCCGGGGAGCTTCCTGCGTCCGGAGATGGTGAGATTGCGCAACAATTGCGGGGCGTCGAACAGCAGGCAGTCGAAGTCCTGCGACCCTGTGTAGTCGACGTCGCCCCGGCGGCACATGTGGGATGCCTGCGCTTCGCCCTCGCCCGGTGCCTCGATGTGGGGGATGCCGAGGGCGTCGAGCAGTTGCTGCGCCTCTATGACGCGGTCCCAGGTGAGCGTCGACGTTTGCTGCGCTTTTTTCTTGGCTTCTTCCAGGTCGCCTCGCTCCCTGGCGGCCTGCCAGTCTTTTTTGGCCTGCGCTTTGCGGGCCTGCCGGATGTCCAGGGTGTCCTGTTTGAGCTCGTGGGGTTCGCCGTCGAAGACATAGACGGGCCGGATGTCCCGTTCTATCAGGTTGGCAGTCCGGTAGAACAATCCGGTGAGATGCGAGGTGACCCGGCCCTTGGCGTCTTTGAGCGGGGTGCCGTCGCGCTGCCGGATGATGGAGAGGAACTGGTGGAGCGCGTTGTAGGCGTCGATGGCCACGCTGCGGTGCCGGAGGTCGTTCCATGTACGCTCGTGGGGCTCAGTCAATGGTTTAAGGTTGACGCCCATCGTTCACCTCGAACGTGTACCAGAACACGTGGCCGTCTTCGACGAGCCGCTTGATATGCCGCTGCCTCGCCGTGAGGGTGCTGCCGGCGCTCTTGATTTCGACGATGTAGACGGCGTCGTCGGTGAACTGGACGCCGTCGACGGGGGAGCCGATGAACCGGAAGTCCTTGGCCCTGTACGGGTATCGGTCCATGAACGGCGCAAACTGTTCGGTGATCTTGCCGTAGGTGGTGGACTGGGAGCGCTTGCGATGCTGGAGCTCCTGGGCTTCCTCTTTCCAGGGCTGCACGCCGCGCCGGTAGATGATGGCGACGCCGGCGAGAAAACCGATGAGGACGCCGATGACGAGTATCCAGAGGGCCATCATGGGGTCCATGTGCGGCACCTGTTGACAAACAAGAATTTGAGGTTTTTCCAGCCGTCGTTGAAGGACTCTATCTTGGCTTCGCCCTTCCGCGCGGACAGCTCGGAGGGTATCTCCCTGGCTTTGACCCCGGGGCACCGGAACATCTCTATCTTTATCTCCTCGCTGAACGGCATCCCGTCGTTGAACGCCGGCAGGGGTTTGGACAGACGGTCGAGCGCCTGCTTGCGGAAAATCCACATGCCGCTCTGGGAGTCCTTGACGCCGACCCAGTACAGCAGCCGGAGCGTCGTTGAGAGGATGAAGTTGCCCAGGAAATGTTTGGCGCTCATGGACTGCATGCCCAGCTTGGCGAAGCGGTTGGTGGTGATATAGTCCAGGTTGTCGTCGAGCAGGATGTCGACGTATTCATGCGCGAGATGGAACGGGTAGGTGCCGTCGGCGTCGCCGGTGATGATGATGTCTCCCTCTGCTGCAGGCATCCCGGTCTTGTAGGCCCGGCCGTAGCCTTTGCGTTTTTCGATGAGCACGAGGGCGCCTTTGTCTTCGGCGATGTCTCTCGTGCGGTCCGTGGAGTCGCCGTCGACGATCAGGATTTCGATGTCGAGGCCGCGTTCTTCGAACGCCTGGCGGTCGATGCTGTCGATGGTGGGGCCGATGCCTGCTTCCTCGTTGAGCGTGGGGATGACAAAGCTGACTTTTGCTGGCGGGTCGCTCATGGTATCGCTCTTGTGTAAAGGGTAGGAGGTGACGATATTTAACGGTTCAGGTGTACCGCCGGGGCGGCATGCCCCGGGCGCTGCGGTTACTGTACCATGACGTAGGGACCGATGATGAACAGGTCCGCCGTCCGCTGGCTGTCTCCCGCGGTGACGGTCATCTCGGCCGGGCCGAAGCCGAACACGAGGCCGGTGCCGACCGTGGCGGTGTCCCCGGCGGGCAATGATGCTATCGTGCCCTCATGCTGCTGCTGGAAGAACACGGTGCCAGTCAGCTCGATGGTCCATGTCAGGTCGGACATGTCGATGGCGCCGGTGTTGGCGATGGTGGCGTCCACGCCGAAACCTCCGGAAAGGGATATCTGGACGTCGGCGGCCTGGGTGAGCGCTCTGATGCAGAAGTTGGCCGTCCCCGGGTAGGGGATGTTTTCGTCGTCCTGGAAATCCGTCCATCCTCCGTCGTCCCAGTAGTAGCTTTCGCCGGCGCTGGCCGTGGAGGTGACGATGGTACCCTGTGACTGTCCGCCCAGCAGGACGGGAACCTCGGACGTCCGGTCATATGGATGGCCGCTGCCGAGGAGCTGCAGGTAGATGTAGAAGTCGTCGCCCGCGGTGAGCCGGGCCGGAGTGTCGAGCTGCACGGTATGGTAGCCAAGGTGTTCGGCGGTGCCGGTCTGCCCGGCACGCTCGCCGGTGAGTTCGCCATCTGTATAGGCATCGTAGACCTTGACGGTGTACCGGACGTCTTCCGCGGCGGTGTAAAAGCTGACGGCGGTGAGCATTTCGTTGCTGTCGGCGGTGAACGCGTTGAACGCCTTGTTGACGGATAGTGTGTCCCGCCAGCCGTGGTAGTCATGGTAGTACAGGTGCTCGTACTGCATGGGTTCCACCTGCTGGTAGGAGACGGCGCCCATCTCGGGATGCCGGCCGCACCATTTGTCGTAGTAGGATATCCAGAAGTAGCCGTCGTGGCCCCAGCCGCTGCCCCAGCTGTTCTTGCAGAGCCAGGCGCCGGGCTCGGGCGCCTGCGTCTCCAGGCTGTCGTCCCAGCCGACGATGCCGATGGCATGGTTGGGGTCCCGGGAGCTGTCGGGTGGCTGGTAATGGATGTAATCCTCGATGAACGAGCCGCTGTAGCACATGCAGGTGCCCACCACGCCGTGGTCGACAACGGCCTGCTTGATGCGGTCGATGTGCTCAAGGTTCTCTCCGGCGGTGTACCAGGCGATCTCGCGGGGATAGTAGTATTGGTAGGAGTCGCTCCACCGCTGGGGAGCCTCCTCGTACCAGGGCATGTCCGCCTCGGTGTCGTCGTTGGCCGCCGGCGAATAGACGCCGCCATGCCGGGTCAGATAGG
>CAZQNC010000087.1:0-5961 GCA_964594625.1 uncultured Thermoplasmatales archaeon
GACGAGGAGCTGCGACGTACGCTGGCCTATGCGGCGGTGCGGCGGACCGCGTTCTATGACGCGTCGGTCGCCGGCCAGCAGGACAGCCAGGCGTTTCCGGAGCTGCTCGTCCCGCCGTATCGGCTGGAAACGACGCTGCGGTACGGGGAAAACCCGCATCAGCGGGGCGCGTTCTACCGCGGCGCCATCGGGGAGCCCTGTGTGGCCAGCGCGGTGAAGCTGCAGGGCAAGGAGATCTCCTACAACAACATCCTGGACGCCAGCGACGCCATCGAATGTGTGAAGGAGTTCATGGAGCCGACCGTGGTTATCATGAAGCATGCGACGCCGTCCGGCGTTGCCTCGTCCAAAAACCTGGCGAAGGCATGGGATGAAGCCTATGCCACCGACGAGTATTCCCCGTTCGGCGGCGTGGTGGCCGTCAACCGGGATGTGGACCGCGAGCTCGCCGGGAAGATGACGCAGATTTTCCTCGAGGTCGTCATCGCCCCGGGGTATACTGAGGCGGCCCGGGAGATCCTGGAGCAGAAGGAAAACGTGCGGCTGCTCGAGGTCGAGGGGCTGGACTGCCCGGATCGCCAGCCGTCCTTTGATCTGCGGAGCGTCGGCGGCGGCCTGCTGGTCCAGGACAGGGATATCAAGCCGTTCAACCCGGGTGAATGGGAGGCGGTGACGGAGGCGGAGCCCACGCCGGATGACATCGAGACCATGGTGTTCGCGGCGAAATGCGTCAAGCACGTCAAGTCCAATGCTATCGTGTTCGCCAAGGGCACCCATACCGTGGCTATCGGCGGCGGGCAGACGTCACGGGTTGACGCCAGCTGGATTGCCACCAAAAAAGGCGGCAAAAATGTTAAAGGATCGGTGATGGCGTCAGACGCATTTTTCCCGTTTCGCGATGCCGTGGACGTGGCGGCGAAGGCGGGTATCCGGGCCATCGTGCAGCCCGGCGGCTCCATCCGGGACGGCGAGGTCATCGAGGCGGCCAACGAGCACGACATCCCGATGGTGTTCACCGGACGCCGGTACTTCCTGCATTGACACCGCCGGCTATCCGATAAGCCTGTGGATCAGGGTCACGACTTCCTCGATTCCCTGTTTTACTTCATGGCTCATCTCGCCGTGGCCGAACTGCTTGCAGGATACGCCGATGAAATGCAGTTCGTCGGGGAAGCGAGGCATGACCTTCCGGAGTATCTTGAGTCCTTCGCCGACGCCGAGCATGTGCACGTCGGTGGCCACGTCGGTGAGCTCCGAGAACACCTCCTCGTCCGTGAAATGGATTATCTCGCCGGCGGCATGCCGTTTCGAGTACACCGCATCGACCACGATGGCCACTGGCTCGCCCCGGTAGGCGTTGCTGAAACGAAAGATGTCGGTGCCCAGGTAGACGAGGCGGGCATTGACCGTGTCCTGCAACGCCTCGTGGACACACTGCCCGACGGCGTCCTCGCCGGCGAGCGGGCTGCCCAGGGTGACGACTAAAGCCTGGTCACGTGGACGCTGCATGATATGCAGGGATCGTAGGCCCGGGACACCATCTCTACCTTGCTGGCGATGGTTTTTTCGTCCTGGCAGCCGTTCTGCCAGAGCCCAGTCGCCATGTCGGCGATGTCGACCTCCATCATGGGCAGAAACATGGCCGTGGGCGTAATCACGTCCGCGTCGACAACCAGGTCGTCCTCGATGTTCAGGTAGTAGATGAGCAGTCCCCGGGGCGCCTCAGTCACCGCGTAGCCTTCGCCGGTGCTCCGCGCTGGCTCAGCCGGCTTTTCCTGCTCGGGTTCGCCGATGATGTCGATGAGCTCCTTGATGCGCTCCAGGAAGTATACCATTTCGATGGCCTGCGCGAAGTTGTTGGCAAACGGGTTGTCCGGGGTGACCAGGCCGCTGTGCTGTTCCATGAGCGCTCCGGCGCGGCCGGTGAGCAGCTCGCAGTTGTTGACCAGGCGGGACTGGGCGCCGACCATGTAGGGCTCGTCCTTGTAGATGCCGCGCTTGGCGAATGAGTAGGGGGCCACGTGTTCCTGCAGGTGGTACATGTAGTCTTCGACGTTGAAGGAGTCGCCGTCCGACGTCACGATTTCGTCTCCGTATACACCGTAGCTGTCGGGGCAGGCGATGGAGAGATGCCGGCGCTGGCTGTTCACGTAGGATGGATATTCGTATTCCGCGAAGAATTCGACGGCTCGCTCGGCTTTTGTGATGCCCTCGTCGGCCATGTCCTTGATTTCCTGCATTTTTTCCATGCCGGGGAGCTTCCCGAAGCCGCCGACGAGCGCTGACTCTGGATGAATGGAGCGGCTGCCCAGCGATGACTGTATCTCTGCGCCGATGTCTTTGAGGTAGATGCCGTCTTTGACCAGGCCGCTCTGTTTTTCCGCCACGGCGAAGGCGTCGGGGTAGCCGAGGTAGTCGGGGACGACGAGGAGGTAGAGGTGCAGTGCGTGGCTTTCGACCACGTTGCCGAGGTAGAGGAGCTCTCGTAGCAGCCGGGTTTGCTCGGATGGCGTGACGTCGAGGGCCTGTTCGACGGCTTCGATGGGCGTGAGCTTGTGCGGTGTGCAGCAGAACGAGCAGATGCGGGGGAAGATGGCGACGGCGTCGCGCCAGTGCTTGTTTTTGGTGATGACCTCGAAAAAGCGGGGGCCTTCGGTGACGTTGAGTTTCGCTTCAACGCTGTCTTCGCTGATGTCTATCTCGATGCCGGCCTTGCCCTCGATGCGGGCGAGGTGGTCTACCGTGATTTCCTGGGTTACTTTCATGTTTATTCCTCCTCTCCATAGATCTTGTCGAGCATCTCCTGCATGTGGGGGTGGCTCGCCGAGAAAATGGCCATGCGTTTCTGGACGGTATCGCGGTCCATGCCGATGTTTTTGAACGTCCGGGCGAGAGAGTCGAACCAGGCCGTCTCGTTTGGTACCGGACCGCGGCAGCCGACGCAGGGCACGTCGTAGGTGATGCAGCGGGCTTTGCACCCGGCAACGGTGACGGGACCCAGGCAGGGTTCACCCCGTTCGATGAGAATGCAGGGGTTGCCGGCCCGGCGGCATTCCGCGCAGACGGGATAGTCTTTTTCCTCCGGCCAGCTACCCATGGCCAGGGTTGCCATGTAGTACATGATCTCGGGTTCCTCGGGCGGGCAGCCGGGCAGCCGGTAGTCGACCTCGATGATGCTGTCGATGGGGCGGGCGACGCGGCCCTCGTAGTCCATCTGGCTGTCGCCGTATACGTCCCGAAATGCCTCCTGGTAGCTGATGGCCTCGTCGGCCAGGATGCCCTGCACGCCGCCGTGGATGGCGCAGGAGCCAACGGCGACGACGACATCCGCGTTTTCGCGTATCTCGCGCAGTTCCTGCTCGTCCTGCTCCGTGCTGACGCTGCCCTCAACGAATGCGACGTCGACGGGTGATATCTCGCCCTGGCTCGACAGCATGTAGAAGTATTCGATGTCGAACTTGTCGGCGACGTCGAGGATGCGCTGTACGATGGCCATGCTGAGCTGGCATCCGTAGCAGGAGGTTAACCCGTGTATACCTATTTTTGTGGTCATGCTATCACTATATCAGATTCGGAGTTGAAATGATGTCATAGTAGCCGAACACCGGGCCGTCGATGCAGATGTATTCCAGGAAGGTCGACGAACCGGCGATGCAGTGCCCGCATTTGCCGACGCCGCATTTCATCCGCCGTTCCAGGGTTACATAGATGTTGCGGGGGTCGTAGCCGGCTTCGATGACTTTTTCGAACACGCTCCGATAGGCCTGCGGCGGCCCGCAGACGACGACGTATGCGTCATCCGGGTCGGTGTTCGCGTCCTCGACGTGGTGCTGGGCTCTGCCGGTGCGCCCGGGCCATTCCGGGTCCCGGGTGACGGTCTGCAGGATGTTGATGTTTTCCGCCTCCGCGATGTCCCGCATGGCCTCCAGCTCCTTGCGGAACAGCAGCTTGTGCCCGTAGCGGGCGCTGTTGATGACCGTGATGTTGCCGAACTTCCACCGGTTGTCCATCGCGTGCAGGAACACCGAGCGGAGGGGCACCATGCCGATGCCGGCCGCGATGAGCAGCAGGTCGTGGTCCTCGAACTCGTCCACGGGAAAACCGTTGCCGTAGGGCCCGCGGATGCCCATGTAGCCGCCCGGTTCCATCCGGTGGACGACCTCGGTGACCTTGCCCGCCCGTTTGATGCACAGCTCGAAGAAGCCCCGGCGCATGGGCGACGAGCACACCGAGATGGGAATCTCCCCGACCCCGGGGATGGACACCTGGACGAACTGTCCCGGCGTGAACGTCCATTCCTCCGCGATGTCGGAGTCCTCGAAGCGGAGGAGGAACAGCTTGTCCTCGTCGGTCATCTCGTAGACGCGGAGGATGCGACACTTGTAGAGGTCATATATGTTTTCGTCACTGCTCATACGTTTCCTCCGCGATACCGCGTATCTTCATCAGGTTGTCCAAGAAATCGATGTCGGCCGGGCAGAAATACGTGCAGTTGCCGCAGCCCACGCAGTAGCTCGTCCCCAGTGGATAGAAATACGCGTTTTTGCAGACATACCGGTTGATGAAACGGTCCTTTTTTGTCTCGCGGAAGTTATGACCGCCGGCAACGAGACCGTGGCTCCGGAACTGGCAGGAATCCCAGAATCGCACCCGGGAGCCGTGGCGGCCGTCGATGTCGGGGATGTCCTGAACGTCGTAGCATCTGCACGTGGGGCAGGTCATGGTGCAGTTGCCGCAGCCGAAACATTTTTCGCTTTCCTCATCCCAGAGCGGGTGGTCCTTGGTGAGCTCGAGCATGTAACGCAGGTTGTCGAAGCTGCCCTGATACTGGAACAGCTCATGTCGCTTTTTCTCGAACTGCTTGAAATGCTTGATGTCCTCCGGTGTCACCTCGACGAACAGGCCCGGGTTTTCGTCAACGACTTTGTGGCCCTTCTCGCTTCCCACCCGTATGAGGTAGCCGTCGGGGAGCTCGTGCAGGAACAGGTCGAAGCCCACGTCGACGAAATCCGTCCGGCGGAGATTGCAGAAGCAGTACTCGTCGGGCAGGCAGCTCAGGCCGATGATGATGCCGGCGTCCCGCCGGACCTTGTAATATTTGTCGGGGTACTCGTTCAGATAGACGCCGTCGAGAATGCGCAGTCCGACGATGCTGCAGGCATGCAGCCCGAAGAGCACGAACGGTTCGACGTCGTCGAGCGTCTCCTCGTACTCGCTGGTCTCCATGTCGAACTTGAACATTTCCTGCTCGGTTGGAATAAAATATTTTTTTGCCGGGGTGATCGTCCGGGTGTAGTCGAAGGCGACATCGTCGACATCCTCTATTTTCCGGTAATCGTAGAATTCCTCCGATATCCTCGTCGGCGCATACAGGTCGCCGTAGGCTGAAAGCTGTTCCAGAAAATCGTTGACCCTGCCGTTTTCCAGCTTGAGGTATCTCATTGCAGTCGGGATATTAAATGCACGTATATATCAGTTGTGGGAATCACGGCTCTATCCCGAAACTTTTTCGAAACTGATTTAATGTACGATGTAGCTGGCTGCGAGCGGGATGGGAACGCCTATCAAGCGGATGAATCCCGCGGTAGCACAGCAGGTGAACAGAGCGTTTGATGCTTTGTTCATCGAGTGTATGGCCCGGGCGATTCAGAAGCTGCGGTCGCCCTGGCAGCCGTACCATATGGGGCGACCGCCCCATTCGCCCCGGGTGGTGGTCTTTTGTGGTATCTTGAAGGTGATGACCAATCGGACCTACGACGAGATAGAGGCATATGTGGACTGCATGTCAAAGGAGATACAGCACAGGTTCCACGTGAACAGGGTTCCTGGACACAGCGTTATCCATCGTGGCATGTCCAGGGTCCGAATGCGATATCTCAGGAAGCTGAACGCGTTACTGATACGGCAATACCGGCAACAGGGAATGAACATCGCAGTTGACAGCAGTGGCTTCAGTACGTC
>CAZQNC010000088.1:0-5947 GCA_964594625.1 uncultured Thermoplasmatales archaeon
GGTTACGTCTGTGATATATTGATGGATAAGACGGTCTTTGAGCGCTTCTATTCGAAGATATTCAACATCCCGAAAAAGCGGATATCGGTGACGCTGGGGGTTATCACCATTGCCATTGCGTCGCTGCAGTACGGTATCGCCCGGGCGTTTTTCGCCCAGCGGTATTTTTTCCTCGGATTGCTGCTCATCGGGCTCATCCTGGTCGTGGGTCGCCCCATCAACCTGGCGTTCAACGGCCGCCGGGTGTTTTTCCTGGCGTTGCTGCTCATGATTTTCATCGAGGCCTTCGACCTCATCGTGTACCATCTCGGGTTTCCCTATCTGATATCGCTGACGCCGGCGGTCATCTCCTCGTTTTTGACCATCATCCTCTATTTTTCGTCTGAGGCGGAGGAGCTCAGCGTATGCATGCTCAGCCTGAGCATGGTGCTCCTGCTCTACCCGTTCAGCTACTTTTATTTCGATCTCTACTATGATCTGCCGGCGCATTTCGAGGTACACGGCCTGACCGCCGGGTACGTGTTCATCGCCACGGTTGGCGTTGTCGCCGGCTACGGCTACCTCCGGTTTCTTGACACCGAGCGGGGGTTCAACATCAAAACGTTTTTCCGGGCTTTCCTGCTCTTCTGGCTGACGGGCAACCCGTCATATTTCGAGGCCCGGCTCAGGGAGGTGGCCACCGCGATGCAGGGATGGGTCCGCTGTCTCTCCATCGGCGACGTCCGGGTGGTAGCGAACGCGTTTCATCCCGGGCCGCTCCGCAACGTTGGTGGCGCACGTCTCGTTCACCGGGTGCTCGAGCAGCCCGGCACCATGTATCTCCACTCGGCGAGCACCCACGACCGCAACGTGGTCAGCGCCGCCGATGTCGAAAAGGTGGTGGAGCATGTCTCCTGCGACGACATGGCCCTGCAGGCCCATCGGCCTTTCTGCGTCGAGGGCGACGGGTTCACGGTCACCGCGTTTCCGTTCGACGCCTTCCGGCTGCTGGTGGTCAGCGGCGTGGAGGCCATCGACGATTTGCCGCCGTCGGTTCAAGAGTATGCCGACAGCCTGGGTGAAATCCTGGTTGCCGACGCCCATAACGCCTACCGGAAGGAATATGATGTCACATCGTCCCAGGTGGAGGAAATCAAACGGCTTATCCGCCGGGCAGCTGAAATGGATACAGAGCCCGCCTCGCTCTCCTATGCGTTCCGGAAGAAGGCGGTTTCCTCGCAGAACATCTGCGGCTACCTCGCGCTGCTCATGCTTGACTACGGCGGCGACCGCTACGGCCTGTTCATGCTCGACGCCAACAACATCGACCTGTCATTCCGCCATGACATCGAGGCATTTTTCAGGGAGCGCGATATCCATCCCGTCGTGGTGTCCACGGACGACCACGCCAAGACGGGGATGCCGCCTGCCTTCGAATACCAGCCGGCGGGTGCCCATCACAGCGACGTGTCGGCCGTCTTCGATTTCCTGGAGGCGTGCGACATGCGTGCCACCGCCGACCCGGCCATCTGCTATGGCAGGCAGCCCGTTTCCATCGACGTTATCGGCGAGGGCTTTTTCGACGACCTCGAGGTGGCGGTGCGCACCATCGGCAAGCAGGCCGTCTTCCTGTTCTTTTTTATCATCTCGCTGCAGCTGGTCCTGGCCATGCTCACCGGGTTCGCGCTCGTGTAGCAATGGGTCTTTGGAGAAGGGGAGGGGGAAGGAGGGCGGAGGAAAAAAGAGACCCTCCTTCTGGAGCATGTGTGCCCGCGTGTGCCCGTTTTAGGGCGCTCTATTGACACCCGGGCGTGCTTCTCATGTTGTTATCCGGCTGGATGTATATAAGCGAGGGGAGGGGCTGCCCCGCGATGCTTTATAATTGTTGTGGTTTTTTCTGTCTCCGCTGGGCTGCGTCGCTCGCACACGTTTAAATACAACCGGTGTATGTTCGAGAATACAATGATTTCCTCTACCGACCTGCTGATACTGATAGAGATCGTCGTCCTGGCCGTCGAGGTCGTCGTCATATTTTTGCTGCTGACCCATCTGCGGGGGATGGACTGCCACAGCATGACGCTTGAGGAACATGTCGACAAGCTCGACGCGCACATCACCAAGATGGACCAGCACATCGTGGAACTCGAGCGACACCAGTTACAGGCCGAGGAAAACATCGGACGGCTGTGCAACTGCGTCGGCATGCCGGATGACGATGTCCCGTCGGAGGATACCGACGCCTAACGACCTTCGACATGTTTATATGTGATGCTCTCTTTTTCTGCGTTGATATACCATGACACGGATATCTGAGGCGGCGCTCATCTGCATGCTGACTGCTGCCGTTATCGCTCCTGCGCTACCGGTCTCCGTCAGCGTCGGCCAGAGTACGGCGTCGGCTGCCATCTCGACGGATGACGGGAACGGGCTGGTCGCCCACTGGCCGTTTGATGATCCATCTGGCGGCGTAGCCGTCGATGTCGCCGGAGGGCTGAACGGCACCGTGCATGGCGCCAGCCGGGCGGACGGTCCCGTCGGTGGATGCCTCTGGTTCGACGGCGAGGACGACTATGTCGATTTTCCGCCGGCGGTCGTCGACGCCATCGGCTCTCTCGGGGTGGGCACCATTGCGTTCTGGTTTAACTACTCGTATCTGCTCGACCGGCAGGAAATCGAGCCCCTGTTCCACCTGGGGATAGACGACGGGAGCGAGCCGGACAACATGTTCATCATCGAGCTGGGGCACAAGTATCCCGTTATCCGACGGCTGTATGTCACCTGGGTCATCGGAAAACAGATCCCGGTGCTGTGCTATGATACCGGGTTTCACGTTGACGAAGATGAATGGTACCATTTCGCCGTTACCGTCGGCCCGGACGGGAACACCGGGTATCTCAACGGGGTGGAGCTCGTCAACCGCTACTACAACTTCGGCGCTCCGGACGACGCGCTCTTCCTCGACGACATCCCGGTGCAGGACCAGTTTACCATCGGCTACGGCAAGACCAACGACGTGAAAAGCCCCGAGTTTTTGCATTATCGGGGATACGTCGACGACGTCCGCGTGTACAACCGGTCGCTTTCCGCGGGTGAGATATCGGAGCTATACGCTATGGGCGGCGCGCCGCTCAACATAGAGATCACCCGCCCGCAGAACGGCTCCTTTCTCCTGTTCGACCATAAAATCTGGGCGATAAACCATCTCGTTGCCGGGGGGCCGGTTACCGTCGAGGTCGGGCACGTTGCCGCCGGTCATCCGGTGGAGCAGGTCGCGTTTTACGTGGACGGCGTCAGACGCTTCACCGACGATGAAGCCCCCTACCGCTGGACGTGGAGCCAGGTTGCCTGGGGGAAACACGTGATTACGGCGGTTGCCACCGATGCTGCCGGCCACCAGGACCGGGATACCGTCACCGTGTGGAAGCTCTTTTAGCCGCCTGTTCTCTGTCGGCGACAGAGCCAGGTTACGGGACGAACGAGTGCAGCATCATGACAAGCCAGGTGACGATTTTTTCCAGCAGCGTGTGATGCTCCAGTGGCATGCTTATCTGCAGTGACTCCCAGGTGCTCTGAACGCCGCTGGCATCCTTCGCCTTGGCTTTTATGGCAAACGAGCCCTCCTGGCTCCATGTATGGGTCAGCGTTATGGCTTCGCCGCTGTCGGAGGGCCCCTGCCAGCCGCTGTCGCTGCCGTCGCCCCAGTCGACGAGATAGAAGAGGTCGTCGCCCTCCGCGTCCGCCGCCTGGAAGGTGTAGGTGTATGCTTCGCCGGTTTTCCCTCGCCGGGGGCCGTCTATGGATGGAGCCTCCGGGGGCGTGTTGTTGGTTTCCGACACCTGCACCTGTTCGAGGGGGCTGAAGTCGCCCCAGCCGTATGCGTCGTTGAAGCCCCGCACCCGGTAATGGTAGATGCCCTCCGGCTGCCCGGTGACGTCGTAATGGCTGCCGGTGACATTGTCTGCCGGCGTGGTGACCGCGGCATAGGTTGCGATGGGCGAGATGTCGTCCACGTAGAACCCGTCGCCCAGGGTGCGCCCGTCGGTGGTATACCGGAAGCGGAGATAGACGGACTGGCCGACGTACTCGTTCAGGTCGTATTCCCGGTACTGCCATCCATCCGAGCTGCCGGTGAACGCGTCGATGACGTCGTAGCCTCGCCCGTCCGGGCTGACCTCCACGAAGGCGTAATCCCAGTCCGGCTCGATGTCGTAGGAGCACCAGAACGACAGCTGCTGCCCCTCGACGACCGGCATCGGCATGGCGGTGGTCATGACGGACACGTCGCTGTTCTCGTTGCGGGGGCCGTAGCATTGCTCCCCGGAGTGATGCATTGTCGGGGTCGGCTCGAACCCGTCGAGATGCCATGCATCATTGTCGCCTTCGGCGTGGTCGATGTCGTACGACAGCCCGGTGAGCTCGTCGAGCTGAAACCGCGATGCGTCGGCGGCCGGGTTTCGCTCCTCCCAGGACACGGTGTAGCTCCCATCGGGATCCGTGGACATCCCGGCGATATCCGGCGGCAGCACCCGCGGCGTCATCCGGCTGATGTTCGCCGCCTCCTGCAGCAGGAGCATCGCCCCCTCCAGGTTTTCCGCGGCGACCTGGTCGAGCACGGATGCCGGCGGATGGAACGACTGGCAGGCCTCGATGGTATAGGGAAACGTGGCGGTGCCCCGGAGGTAGTGCGCGGCGCCGTAGGACCAGTCGACGGTGTCGCCCGTGGTGGGATACAGGCCGGCGGCCTGCGTCGGCGTATAGGTGCCGGAGCCGTCCTGCGAGGCTATCCTGGCGGCCATGCCCTCGCCAACCCGGGTGAGATACTGGCTGTCAGGTGCCCGCACGTCGCCCGAGTAGCCCCACGGCCACAGGACGAGCTCGCCGTAGGTGTGCCACGAGATGGCAGCCGAAATATTGTTTTCAAGGAACACGTTCCGGACGGCCCGGGTCTCCAGCTCGGAAAACGGCCCGGGGCCACAGTAGGTGCTATACGAGGGATAATGGGTCAGCGACGCTTCGCCGAGCGAGCCCCACATGCCCTCGGCGTCACCGTTGCACGAGCCAGCATAGTTCCGGTTGAGGTCGACGCCGTAGGTGTCGCTCTCCGGAAAATAATGCCGGTTTTTCCGCCAGTCGTTTCCCTGGTCATGGGAATAAAAATAGCCGTCAGGATTGACGCAGGGCACCAGCCATATCCGCCGACCGTCGACAAGATCGCCGACAGAGGCGTTAACGAGATAGGAGCCGGTCAGCGTCTCCGCCAGATACAGACAGATCTCAAGAGACGGCCACTCGCGGGCATGATGCAGCCCCATGAAAAACACGCCCGGCTCACCCTCATCCACCCCTGGGTTGTCGGAGATCTCAAGGCACCATATCGGCCGATCCCCGTAGCTGGTACCGATGCTGTACAAGCGCGTGATATCCGGATAGGTGTCGGCGATGTCCCGCAAGACCTGCTCCATCTCAGCTAGGCTGTGGTAGTCCCGTGCCACCCTACGGTTATGCGCCGCCACGTCATCCATGACCACGGACGCCCCGGGCACGTTTTCCAGCACCACGGCGCGGCGCTCCCGCGGTACAAGCAGGTCCATCCACGTGTCGGAGCCACCCACGACCTCGAGCCCGTCCAGCACCGGCGCATCGAACAGGCCGCCGTCGACCCGCACCAGCGACGGCCCGGCAGGCCCGCCGGAGCCCGGATGCCCCGCGGATGTCACAAATCCGCCCGACGACACGGCCGAAAACACAAACAATACCCCCATAGCAACGACCAGCACCTGCGCCTTTTTCATGGTATCATCCCCTGTATCAGACGCATGTTTTTAAACTATACCCGCGCCCGTCATTCCCCCGCTACGCCAGATACACGAAAGTTTAAAAGAACACCCCCGGATACATCCCGTAGCGACGCCACGGGCTAGTGGTCTAGGGGTTATGACGTCGCCCTTACGAGGCGAAGGTCGCCGGT
>CAZQNC010000089.1:0-5896 GCA_964594625.1 uncultured Thermoplasmatales archaeon
CCGAAACCGCTGGTTGAAAAAATCAAGGAGCGCATCGAGGGCACCGGCTTCAACTCGGTGTCCAGCTACGTAACCTACGTCCTGCGCGAGGTCATCGCCAACATGGACGACGAAGAGGAAGAAGCATTCAGCGAAGAAGACGAAGAAAAAGTCAAGGAGCGCCTGCGGGCGCTCGGCTACCTCGACTAGTGGAGCACCTACAATGCCACAGCCACACGGCAGCACGCTCGTCAACCGCCACGCATCGAAGACCCCGGCAGGCATCGACGAGTTTCCATCCTTCACCGTCGACACCAACACCGCCGAGGATATCCTGAACATCGCCACCGGCGTGTTCTCCCCGCTGACCGGCTTCCTGTGCCGGAATGATCTGGACAGCGTCGTTCACCACAAGCGGCTCTCCAACGATGTCCCCTGGACGATTCCTATCCTGCTGGACATCGACACCGCCGGCATCGACGAAGGCGACACGGTGATGCTCACCAACGAGGAAACCGGCGTTAGAGCCCTGCTCGACGTCAAGGAAATATACAGCTACGACAAGAAAACCCTGGCGGAGGAAATCTACACCACGACCGACGACGACCACCCCGGCGTCAGGACCGTCAACGGCATGGGGGACACCTTCGTCGGCGGCACCATCATCCTGCTCGACAGCACAAAACGAGCCTTCGACGAATACAACCTCACGCCCAAGGAAACCCGGGTGCTCTTCAAGGAAAAAGGATGGCGGGAAATCGTGGCGTTCCAGACCCGCAACCCGCCGCATCTCGGCCACGAATACGTCCAGAAAGCGGCGCTGACCTTCGTCGACGGTATCTTCATCAACCCCATCCTGGGCAAAAAAAAGCCGGGCGACTTCAAGGACGAGGTCATTTTGAAGGCATATGAGACGCTCATGAATCACTACTACCTGCAGCAGCGGTCGGTGATGTCCGTCCTGCGCACCTCCATGAAATATGCCGGGCCGCGGGAGGCCGTGCATCACGCCATCATGCGGAAAAACTTTGGCTGCACCCATTTCATCGTGGGGCGGGACCACGCCGGCGTCGGCGACTACTACGGCCCCTACGACGCGCATGACATCTTCGAGGAGTTCCCCGACCTGGGCATCACGCCGGTGTTCTTCCGCTCGTTCTCCCGGTGCACGAAATGCGGCAGCGTGGTCAACGACAAAATCTGCCCGCACGACCCCGAGCATCATGTTATGTTCAGCGGCACCAAGATACGGAAGCTGCTCCGCAACGGCGAACGGCCGTCGGAGGACATCATGCGGAAAGAGGTAGCGGACACCATCCTGCAGTTCGAGGACCCCTTCGTGTCGTGATAGCATGGCATCGCGATTGCTCCTCCACCACTGGGACACGGACGGCATCTGCTCAGCGGCGATGCTCTACACGGGCAGCGAAGACGTCCGCACGCCGTCCATCGGCAACTACGCGCTCACCGAGGAAGAGATACAGGACATCAAGGAACACGACTACGACGACATCGTGCTCGTCGACCTGGCCCTGCACGCGGAAAACCTGCAGACGCTGGCGGCGATGACCAACGTGACGGTCTACGACCACCACGTCACCGAGAAGGTCCCCACGGTCACCTACCACAATCCCGTCCTGGCCGGCGCCGACGGAGAAGAATATCCCTCCGCGTCGGTCGTCGTCGCCGAAGCGCTCGGCATAGAGGACAGCCTCCTCGCGATGCTGGGCGCCGTCGGCGACTGGGAAGAGCGGCTCAAAGACAGTCCCTTCTACCGTCACGTCGAAGGGTTCCTGCAGCGCCAGGGCCTGGCATTCGAGGACCTGCACCGCATGGTCGGGCTCATCGACGCCAACTACAAGGCCGGCGACAAAGCCGCGGTGGAACAGGCCGTCGTGGACATCGCCGGGGCAGACGACGTCGCATCCTTCATCCTCGAAAACAGCGGCTGGCAGCGAAAGCGAAAAAGCATCAAGCAGGAAATCCAGGCAGCCCTGGACGCGCCGGCGGAACGGCGCGGCCCCGTCACGGTGAAACATCTCGACACGCCGTACAACATCATCTCAACCGTCACGCGCCAGCTCTGGGACGGCGAGCACTACGTCATGGTGGTCAACTGCGGCTTTTTCGACGGACAATGCCAGCTCTACGTCCGGGGCAGCGACTGCCGTCCGCTCATCGAGCAGGCCAAGGAGCACGGCTACGTCGCCGGCGGCAAACAGCACGTGCTGGGAGCAATCGTGCCACAGGACGAAATAGACATGTTTACCGAGGAAATAATCAACATAATCAAAAAACAAGGAGGAAAAAATGACTGAACAGAAAGCAACCAACGTCGTATGGCATGACCACAAAGTGGAGCGAGAAGAACGAGAGAAAATGCTGGGGCAGAACGGCATCGTCATCTGGTTCACCGGGCTCTCAGGCAGCGGCAAGTCCACCGTGGCCAACGAGGTGGCGCACCGCCTGCACGAGCAGGGCAAGCTGGCCTACATCCTGGACGGCGACAACGTTCGCCACGGGTTGAACAAGGACCTGGGCTTCTCCCCCGAGGACCGCTCGGAGAACATCCGCCGGATATCCGAGGTGGCGGCATTGTTCGCCGACGCCGGTGTCATCACGATAACCGCATTCATCTCGCCCTACGCCAAGGACCGGAACTTCTGCCGGGAGCTGGTCGGCACCGACCGCTTTGTAGAGGTCTTCGCCAAAGCGTCGCTGGGCGCATGCGAGGAACGCGACCCCAAGGGACTGTACCAGAAAGCCCGGGCCGGCGAAATATCGGATTTCACCGGCATCGACGCCCCCTACGAGGAACCGGAGCAGCCGGAAATCGTGGTTGACACCGAATGCGAAAGCCCCATGGAAAGCGGCATGAAGGTCATGGAGTACCTGGCATCGCAGGGATACCTCGGCTGATAGCCATGGGAGAACTCCGCCACGACACGAACTACCTGGTCTCCGGGCTGGAACGCTCCGGCACCTCGATGATGATGCAGATACTGGCCCACGGGGGCCTCCCCGTGGCCTTCGACCGGTCGCGGGAGCCGGACGTCCACAACCCCAGAGGCTACTACGAGCTGGAAGGCGGCAAAATCATCAACCGGCTCATGGACGGGACCTTTCCCTTCGAAAAATACTACGGAACCTTTATCAAGGTCACCGCCTACGGCCTCAAGTTTCTGCCGAAGGGATGCTACAAGGCCGTCTACATGCTGCGCGACCTCGACGAAATCATGGACTCCATGGAAAAAATGTCCGGTGACGTACGCCGCGAGCAGGAAAAACCGGCCTTCCGCCATCTCAACCGGTTTGCGAAGCAGCTGCTCCGCGACCGCGACGACATCGACGTGCTCATGGTGCAGTACCGCGATGTCGTGGAACAGCCGCGCGAGGAAACAGCACGGGTCAGCCAGTTTCTCGAGGGCGCCCTCGACGTGAAAGAGGGCATCGCAGCCGTCGACCCGGACCTGTACAGAAACGTAAAAAAATAAACGGCTGTTACACTGTGGGGTCCAGCACGCGGCGCGACCCCCCGGAGGCATAGCATCGACAGGCAAGGGACACCATGGCACAGGAACAGTCAGGGAAAAAGGACACATCCGAGCGCTCCGTCAGCGAGCTGTACCCACTGCAAAGAAGGGACATCTCGTTTATCGCCCTGTCCTTCGCCGTCGTTGCCCTGGCGGTGGTGCTGCCCACGCCCGCCGGCCTGACACATGAGGGGCAGGTGATGCTGGGCATCCTGGCCATGGCCGTCATTTTATGGATAACGACGCCCATTCCGATTGCGGTGACGGCGCTATTGGTCATGATCATGCAGCCGCTGCTGGACGTGATGCCCGCCGTTGACGTGTTCCATTCGTTTGGCAACGAAGCCGTGTTTTTCCTCATCGGGGCCTTCGTGCTAGCCAGCGCCATCGAACGGCATGGCCTGCATCGGCGCATCGCGCTGCGTTTCCTGCGAGCCTTCCGGCAGAGCCCCCGGATGTTCACGTTTGGTATCATGGTGTCGTCGGCGCTGCTGTCGTTCATCATGCCGGAGCACGGCGTGGTAGCATTGTTTCTACCCATCGTAACCTCGATTTTGATTGCGATGCGGGTGGTGCCCGGCCAGAGCAACTTCGGCCGGGTGAGCATGCTCTGCATCGCCTACGGCTGCTCGATTGGCAGCCTGGGAACGCCGATTGGCGGCGCCCGGAACCCGTTGACCATCAGCGTGCTCGCCAACGCGGGTATCAAGGTATCATTTTTCGAATGGATGAGCTATTCGACGCCCGTGGTGTTCATCGCGCTGCCCATCGTGTGGCTCATCCTGCATTTCACGTTTCCGTTGGAGGTGGACGACATCGCCGACGCGCGGAAAAAAATCGATGAAAGGGTGCAGGAGATGGGGGGAATGGGGCGGCCGGAGATGACCGTGGCGGCGATTCTTGCCGTCACCATCGGCCTCTGGATGTTCGCGTCGCAGGAGCTGGGGCTGGCCGTTATCGCGCTGCTGGGCGGCGCCCTGCTGTTTTTCACCGGCACGATTTCATGGGAGGACGTGGAGAAACGGGTGCCCTGGGGTGCCGTATTGCTGTACGGCGGCGCCATCACGCTGGGGATGAGCCTGAAGGAGACCGGCGCCGCCCAGTGGATCGTGGACCTTATCATCGGCACCGGCAGCGAGCCCTATATCATCCTGCTGGTGCTCATCATCCTTACCATCGCGATTACCAATTTTATCTCCAATACCGCCGCCGTTGCCATGCTGCTGCCCATCGGCCTGGCCATCGCCAGCGAGATACCGGGTATCAGTCCGCTTCTGTCGTCGATGACCATCGCGCTGTCGGGCGGCCTGGCCTTCATGCTGGTTATCGCGACGCCGGGCAACGCCATCACCTACTCGGCCGGCTATTTTTCCACCCGGGACCTGCTGAAGGGTGGGACCATCGCGAACCTGGTCTGCATCGGCGTGGTGTTCGCCGTCGCCGTGGTATACTGGAAGGGCTTCCTCGGCCTGTAAGGAAACGAAAAGATAAAATAAGAGCATGTCTTTACCCGAACAAACCCTGCAAGGATGCACATGTTCCGGCACATTCTGCTTCCCATCTCATCCGAGTTCTATCCGCGCCAGGCCCTTGAACGGGCGTTTTTTATAGCAGAGAGCATCGGGAGCGCCGTCACCGTGATGTACATCATCGAGCGGAAGACCATCAACCAGACGGACAAGCTCTCCGACGCCTACCGCACCACGTATGAGCGGGAGGAGACCGCGGAGGACATCACCGAGGAGCATAAAAACGCGGCGGACAACATCGTGTTCACCGACGCGAAGAACATCAAGAACCCGGACCTGGTCTACGAGGAAAAGGTGGTGGAGGGCGAGTACAGCACCATGGTGAAGCAGGAGCTTTCCAGCGGCGACTACGACCTGGTGATGATGGGCTTCCAGAAGCAGTGCATTCTCAACTACCGTATCCTCGACGACGCCGCGGTGCCCGTCTGGGTGGAAGCCGGGGGCACGGGCAGCCAGCAGATTATCGCCGTCTGCACCAACCTCGGCATGAACACCGTGGTACCCGGGATAAGTGCGGAGCTCGCCGACGCGCTCGGCTGGGATTTGCATGTCCTGTACGTGGTTGACACCGAGGACAGCGTGCAGGTGGACACGGCGGGGGAGCGCTCCAAGCGGAAACCGGTGGGCGACCTGACGGATACCGGCGAGCGGTTTCTGGACAGCATCGACCGGTCCAGGGTGACCACCAGCCTGGTGACGGGCAGCCTGCCGAAGGAGATGGCCAAGGCCGCCCGGCAGTTCAACGCCAGCCTGGTCGTGGTCGGCCAGCAGCAGAAGAAACGCCTGCTGAAAAACCTGGGGAAGAGCACCCGCCGGAAGATCGCGGAGACCTGCGAGTATTCCGTCTTGTTCGTC
>CAZQNC010000090.1:0-5819 GCA_964594625.1 uncultured Thermoplasmatales archaeon
CGAGCGCGTAGGTCTGAGCGGCCATCTGGCCACCCTGGCCTCCTCTGCCGTGAAAACGTATTTCATACATGATTATCAAGCCGGTAATAGAGCCAGCCAATATTAATGTTGTGGCCACAGGAGGCAGACGCCGCCGTATGCACGGCGATGCAGAGCTTCTTTCGCGGTGCAATCCCGGCCGGTCGTTATTTTGTTGGAAAATCGTCCGGAAGGATAACAATTGCTCGACCGTCCACGACGACGTCGCCGGACTCGTTGACGACCATGGTGGCAAGGCACGCCCTGTTTTCCTCCAGCCGCTCGACGACCGCCACGCGTATGGTTACCCTGTCGCCTATCCCGACGGGTTTCCTGAACGAGAACTCCTGCGTCACCAGGATGGTGCCCGGGCCGGGAAAGTCACATCCGAGCACCGCCCCGACGTAGCCGCCGAGCAGCATCCCGTGGGCTATCCGCTCACCGAAGATTGTCCCCCGGGCGTATTCGCCGTCGAGATGCAGCGGGTTCATGTCGCCGGTCACCGCTGCAAAGCGCCGCACGGCTTCATCGGTAACCCGTACGGTTTTCTCGAACGTGTTCCCTGTGGCCTTCACGGACAGAGAGAACACGTCGTCGTTTAAATATTTCCTCGGGCGACACGTCTCGAAAATGCTTTAACGACCACGCGCTTTCATGTCCATGAACGTGGCAGTTTCCCTCGGCGGCTCCCTGCTCGACACCGACAACGTCACATCGCTCCGGCAACTCTGCGGGCTTCTCATTACGGTGGCCGGCGACCTCGGCCTCTACGTCGTCGTAGGCGGCGGCATCACGGCCCGGCGCTACATCCGGGCCGGGCGTGCGCTCGGCGCCCCGGAGCCTTTTCTCGATGAGATGGGCATCGCTGCGACGCGCCTCAACGCTCGGCTGCTGGCCGCCGCCATGGGATGCAGCCCTGATATTCCCTGCTCGGTTGAGGCTGCCGGGGGTATGTCGCCGCCCGTGGTCATGGGGGGCACCGTCCCCGGGCATTCCACCGACGCCGTGGGTGCCATGCTGGCCCGCGAGGTCAACGCGGAACGGTTCATTATCGCCACCGACGTCGACGGCATCTACACCGACGACCCCAAAACGCGTCCGGACGCCGAGCGGTACGAGCAGATATCCATCGCGGAGCTCCGGCGGATGTCCCCGGACGACTGGCAGCAGGCGGGCACCTCCGCACCCGTCGACGGCGTCGCCTGCCGCGTCATCGAGGAGGCCGGCCTGCAGACGGCCGTGGTCAACGGCACCAGGCTTGAAATGTTGGAAAATGCTATATACGGCCGCGAGTTTTACGGCACACGGATAGAGGTATAGCATGGAACGCATCCCGCAACATGACCACTGCCATATATGCGGCAAAGCCATCCCCACCGGGGAGACCGTCTGCTCGGATGAATGCCGCGAGGAATACGAGGCATTCGTAAAAAAACGGAAGACCTACATGTACGTCATGTACGGTGCCCTGGCCGTGCTCGTCGTCCTGTTCATCCTGTTTCTGCTGGGCTGACGACCATCTCAACAGCGTCGCCGCGCGTTTCTTTTTTCCACTCGATGTCCATGAACTGCCGGAGGAGCCAGAGCTCCGTCTCCGCGTGACCGGATAGCGCGCGGCAGCGGAACCGTGTTTCCACGTCGGCCAGCGCCATGTAGGGGATGAGATGGTCGACCGCGTGGACGTCCAGATCGGCGCCTGCATCGATCTCACGCAGCAGCTGCCGGGCCGCTTCCCTTCCGACGGCCTCCGCCGGTTTTCCCTTCTCACCGAGCACGTCGGCGCCCAGCCGCCTTGGCTGCGTGGTCCACAGCACGACGCCGACGCCGGGTGAAGCCGCCTCGTATGCTTCGATGGCGATGTCCGCGTCCACGCCCCGCTCGACGAGCTCTTTCCGCGCCGCCTGGCGGATGCGCCGGGCGATGTGCCCCGGCAGTCCCGCGATGTTCACCCTGCCGTATATCCGCAGGTCGCCGCCGCTGTCGTCAAAAACGAGATGCCTGACATCATGGGAGGGCTGCACGTGCAGCGACGCCGCACCTCCGCCCCGGGGATAGTAGCCCCGGCGCTCCAGCGACGCCGTAATGTCAACGTTCATCCGGCGGAGCAGGGGTAGAAACACCCGGGTGAAGTAATCCCACGGGGGCGACCATCTGACATCGGTGCCACCCTGCAGACCCATGGTGGTCGGCTCGGGGGCGTGCAACATCGGGGGCAGACAGGCCTGCATCGCCAATGTGATGCTGCCCGCGGTGCCGATGTCCACGTGATGGCTGCCACCCGCGAGTATGCCGGGCTGAAACGTTATCTCCATGGCATGCTCGTGCAGGCCGTCCACGGTGGCGTTGCAGAGCCGCCGTACCGCCTCGATGGCGGCCATGTGCTGCGGCCGCAGCCCCGGGTTCGACCGGCCGGCCCGGATGTTGGAGACATGGACCGGGATGCCGGTCAACGCCGACAGGGCCACCGTCATCCGGAGTACCTGGCCGCCCCCCTCGCCACGGGAGCCGTCGACGTCAATCATGGCTGACATGCCCCCGGAGCATGCGCAGGGCAGCCCGGCAGGTCGCTATTTTGTTTTCCCGCCGGCTGCCGTCGAACACGTGTCTGTTCACCGTCACGCCGCTGACGTCTGCAAGGCCGATGTACACAAGGCCCACGGGCTTCCCGGGTGTGCCGCCGCCCGGGCCGGCTATCCCGGTGGTGGCGATGCCGACGTCCACGCCCGCAGCGTCACGGATGCCGGCGGCCATCTCCCGGGCCGTCTGCTCCGACACGGCGCCGTGCCGTTCCAGCGTTTCAGCCGTCACGTTGAGAAAGCGCTGCTTGAGGGCGTTGCTGTACGATATGACGCCGCCTTCGTAGTAGGCGGAGCTACCCGGGATGCTCGTCAACGTGTCCCCGATGAGCCCGCCGGTGCACGACTCCGCCGTGGCAACCGTGAGGCCGTTCTCGGTCAGCATCTCCGCCACGTTCTCCATGAGTTCTTCCATGGAAGATAATCGCCGCGGTCGTTTAAAACGTTGTTATGCGATAAAAATAAATACCTGCCGGCAAATATCACAGCGAGATACGATGAAAGAAAAAGTCGAAGCGGTCATCGAGGAAATCCGTCCCGCGCTGCAGGCCGACGGCGGCGACGTCGAGCTCGTCGAAGTCGACGAAAAGGAGGGCGTGGTCAAGGTCCGCCTGCAGGGTGCCTGCAGGGGCTGCCCCATGTCGCAGATGACCCTGCAGATGGGCATCGAGCAGGAGCTCAAAAAACAGGTACCGGATGTCACCAAGGTCGTCGCCGTCTAATATTTTACCGCGATCTGGATGTCCATCACGTTTGTGCCGGTCGGACCGGTCACAATGGCATCCCCCAGGCTTTTGAAAAACGTGTAGGAGTCGTTGTCGTCGAGCGCTGCCTCCATGTCCATTCCCTGCCGGCGGGCGCGCTGCAGAGAGGTACCGTCGGCGATTGCTCCCGCGGCAGGGCTGCATCCGTCGACGCCGTCGGTGCCGCATGACAGCACGACGAGGTTTTCCCCCGCTATTTCCGGCAGGGCGCCGAGCACGAGCTCCTGGTTTCTGCCGCCGCTGCCGTTCCCGGTGACGGTGACCGTGGTCTCCCCGCCGAAGATGACGACGGCGCGGTCGCGGGGCAGCAGCTTTGCGTACCGGGCTATGTCACGGCCGACCTGCCGCGCTTTGCCGGACAGCCGGGTGCCCGCCACGTCTGCATGGTAGCCTTTTTCGTCCGCCATCCGGCGGGCATGCCGGCAGGCCCGCTCGACGTTGGCTACGATGACGTGGTCGACGTTGTCCAGCCGCCCTGGCGTTTCATCGATGTCGCCGGTGCACCCCTGCATGATGTGCCGCTTGACCTCGCCGTTTTTCCACAGGCCATATGTTTTGAGCACGTCCCGCGCATCTGCATAGGATGTCGGGTCGGGCGCCGTGGGACCGCTCGCGATAAAAGCAAGGGGGTCGCCGATGACGTCAGAGATGGCCAGCGACAGCATGCGGGCGCTGCACCGGGCGGCCAGCCGTCCGCCCTTCACCGACGAGAGATGCTTCCGGACCGTGTTGAGCTCCTGGATGGTGCAGCCAGCGTGCATGAGCCCCCGGGTGACCTCCTGCATGGCAGCCAGCGACACGGCCGGCTGGCAGAGCAGGGCGGAGCCGCCCCCCGAGATGAGCACGACCACCAGGTCGTTTTTTCCTGCATGTTCGACGATGTCGAGCAGCTCAGCCGTCGCGTCGACGTTACGCCGGCCGGGCAGGGGATGGTCACCCTGCCGGACGCGTATGCAGTCAAGGGCGCCTTTCTCGGTGGAGATGACCAGGCCGTCCGTGACAGGCAGCAGCGTTCCGACGGCGCGGGTCATGCCCAGGCTGGCCTTGCCAAATCCAACGAGGTAGACGTTTTCCACCATGGCCAGGTCGACGGCGACGTCATCCGCCGACAGCACGCCGTCGGAGAGAGACAGCGCGTCCTCGGTCGCCCTGCGGGCGTCGACGCTGTCCAGCGCCGCATCGAGCATGTCCAGGGCGTCCCGCCGCGCCGACCGGGCCGGCTCCGGCCTGTCGAGCACCGCGTCACGGTTGGTGACGTGCATGATATCACATGCAACAGAAAAGCATTATTTAAATCCGGTTACAGGGAGCGCATGTCGACGGTGGTGATGGTGTAGGTGATTTCGACGTCCCGGTCATCGTTTATGAGGCCGCTGTTGCCGTCGTCGCTTCCGTCGGACGTCCCGGTCTGGAAGCGCCCGACGTCGCCGGTGCCAAGGTAGTATTCGACGACATATGCGAAGCCGTCTCTGTCCTTGTTGCTGTCTTTGCCGTCTGCGTCGAGGAGCTCCTCCCGCCCGGCCGGGTCTTCGTCGTAAACCTCGATGCGGACGACATGGGAGCGGTCATCTGAAACGTTGGTGGTGACGTTCCAGTTGACGGTGTATGGCTCGTCGATGTTCAGCTCCTGCGCCTCCGCCGGCAGATGGTCTGTTATGATGACGCCGTCGACATATATCTTGCAGAAAATCTGCCCGACGTTTCTATCCGCCGGCCACGTGTCCACCGCGTCCTTCACCCGTATGCGGTTGATGCTCACCCGGATGCCCGCGTCTTTAAGCGGTATGAGGTCAAGGCTGTCGTCAATGCCGTCGTTGTCCGTGTCCGGATTTTGCGGGTCCGTACCAAGGTCGTATTCTTCATAATTCCTAAGCCCGTCTCCGTCCGGGTCCTCATTCCTGTCTCCCGGGTCGTCGGGGTCGAGCCCGTTTGCCTCCTCCCAGTCGTCGGGCATGCCGTCGTTGTCGCTGTCCGGACCGCCGTTGCCGCCTCCATCCCCTTCATAGAGGATGGGCGCGATGATGATGGCCGCGATGACGAGCAATGCCGCCACGAAAATAGCGACCAGGACTTTAGCAGATGCCATCCTGTCGGCTATGGACGGGCCGTCGAGCGGGGCGCCACATGCCTCGCAGGTGTCGGCATCGTCAGGATTTTCCTCCCCACAGATTTCGCATATACGGGCCATTTCCTCACTCCCTACATCAAGGACAGCCTTAAAAATGTATTTGTTACGGCTTCGTCAGGATGTCCGCCACGATTTTCCGGAAATCCGAGGGCAGCGTGGTCCGCTCGATGACCTCTTCAGCGCCGGCCTTTTCGAGCTCGTTCGCCCACCGGGTTGCAAACCAGGCGGTGTAGCCGTAGATGCGGGCCTCCGGATCGATGTCCAGGATGCGCCGCGTGGCCTCAACGCCGTCGATTTCCCCCTCACCCCACTGGGTCAGGTTGAGGTCCATGA
>CAZQNC010000091.1:0-5702 GCA_964594625.1 uncultured Thermoplasmatales archaeon
TTAAGTATTTTTTCGATGTTACAACGCATATGACTGAGATACAGGCGGCGCGCGGCGACGAGCTGCGCTGCAAGGGATGGCGCCAGGAGGCCATCCTCCGCATGCTGGAGAACAATCTGGAGAACGCCGAGGTGCCCGGAGACCTCATCGTGTACGGGGGGACGGGCAAGGCGGCCCGTGACTGGGACTGCTACCATGCCATCGTCCGGGAGCTCAAGCGATTGGAGGATGATGAGACGTTGCTGGTGCAATCGGGGAAACCGGTGGGGGTGTTCAAAACGCATGAGAACAGCCCCCGGGTGCTTATCGCCAACGCCAACCTGGTGCCCCGGTGGAGCACCTGGGAGGACTTCTATGAGCTCGAAGATCTCGGGTTGACCATGTACGGCCAGATGACCGCGGGCTCGTGGTGTTACATTGGCACCCAGGGTATCATCCAGGGCACCTATGAGACGTTTGCGGCGCTCGCCCGGAAGCATTTCGACGGCTCCCTGGAGGGCCGTTTTGTTTTATCCGGCGGCCTGGGGGGCATGGGCGGGGCGCAGCCCCTGGCGATAACGATGAACGGCGGCGCGGCGTTGGTCGTTGAATGCGACGAGAAACGGATCGACCGGCGCATCAAAGCGGGTTTCTGCCAGAAGAAGACCGACGACCTCGACGAGGCATTGGACATCGCCACCGATGCGGCTGATGCCGGCGCGGCGGTGTCGGTTGCGCTGCTGGGCAACTGCGCCGACGTGCACCCCGGGCTGGTGGAGCGCGGTGTTGTGCCGGACGTGGTCACCGATCAGACGTCGGCGCATGACGCCCTGCATGGCTACGTGCCCGCCGGCTTTTATGGCGGCAATCTCGAGGAGGCGGTGGCGCTCCGGGAAAATGATCCGGAGGGGTACATCCGCCGTGCCAGGGAGTCGATGGCTGCGCATTGCCGGGCGATGCTCGCCATGCAGGACGCCGGCTCCGTCGTGTTCGACTACGGCAACAACCTTCGCGGTCAGGCCCGGGATGCCGGCGTGGACCATGCCTTCGATTATCCGGGCTTCGTGTTGGCCTACATCCGGCCGATGTTCTGTGAGGGCCGCGGCCCGTTCCGCTGGCTTGCTTTGACGGGAAACGAAGAGGACATTTTGAAGACCGACCGGCTGGTCATGGACATGTTTCCCGACAACGAGACATTGGTGAACTGGACGAAGCTGGCCGAGGAACATCTGCCCTGGGAGGGCCTGCCGGCCCGGGTGTGCTGGCTGGGCTACGGCGAACGCGACCGGTTTGCGCTGGCTATCAACGAGATGGTCCGCACCGGGGACATCGGCCCCATCGCTATCACCCGCGACCATCTGGATGCGGGCAGCGTGGCCTCGCCCAACCGGGAGACTGAAGGTATGAGAGACGGCAGCGACGCTATCGCGGACTGGCCGTTGCTCAACGCGCTGCTGAACTGCGCGGCGGGGGCGGACAGCATCTCGGTTCACAACGGCGGCGGGGTGGGCATTGGATTGTCCACGCATGCGGGCATGGTGGTCGTCTGCGACGGCTCCCGGGAGACGGATGAGCGCATCCGGCGGGTGTTCACCACGGATCCGGGCAGCGGCGTGGTGCGTCATGCAGATGCTGGATACGAGCGTGCCATCATGTTTGCCCGGCAGCATGGCATCCGGGTTCCCATGGAGCAACCATGATATCGGTGGACGGCGAAACGCTGCGCGTCGAGGACGTGGTGGCCGTCGCCCGCCGTGGCGAGCCGGTGGAACTGCCGAAAAAAACGCGGGAGGGGCTGGCGGCAAGCAGAAAAAAAATAGCAGAAATACTTGAAGAAGACATCACGGTCTACGGTGTCAACACGGGCTTTGGCGAGCTCTCCGACGTCCGCATCTCCGCCGACGAGATAGGCGAACTGCAGCGCAATCTCATCCGGAGCCATGCCTGCGCCGTCGGTGAAGAGCTGCCCGAGGAGGTCGTTCGGGCGATGATGCTGCTGCGGGCAAACTCGCTCGCCAGGGGCATGTCCGGCGTGCGCCCCGAAATCGTAGAAAAATTGCTGGCGGCGCTCAACCGCGGCTTTACTCCTGTGGTGCCGTCGCAGGGCTCCGTCGGCGCCAGCGGCGACCTGGCCCCGCTGGCGCATATCGCCCTGGCGTTCATGGGGGAGGGCAGCGCCTTCTTCAACGGACGGCGGATGCCGGCCATGGAGGCCCTTGAACGGGCGGAGATAAGCCCCGTTGTCTACGAGGCGAAGGAGGGACTGGCGCTGATAAACGGTACGCAGCTGATGACCGCTCTTGGCTGCCTGGCCTGGCATGACGCCGTATCGCTGCTGCAGCATGCGCAGGTCGCCGGGGCGATGTCGCTGGAGGCGTTGAAGGGTACCGATCAGGCGTTCCGGGAGGAGATACATCGGGCGCGCCCGCATCCCGGGCAGGTCAGCGTTGCAGCCAACCTCTGGCAGCTCACCCGGGACAGCGACATCATCGCCTCCCACCGGGACTGCTCGAAGGTGCAGGATGCCTACACATTGCGATGCATGCCCCAGGCCATGGGCGCCGTTTTTGACACGCTGGCTCATGTCCGGCGGGTGCTCACCGTCGAGATCAACGCGACGACGGACAACCCGCTGGTTTTCGACGACGTCATCTCAGGCGGAAACTTCCACGGCGACCCGGTTGCCGTGGCGCTGGACATGCTCGCTTTCGTGATGACAAAGCTGGGCAGCATGGCGGAGCGCCGCGTCGCCCGGCTCGTGGACTCGCATCTCTCGGGACTGCCGCATTTTTTGACCCGGCATGCCGGCCTCCATTCAGGGTTGATGATGCCGCAGTATGTGGCGGCGTCGCTGGTCAACGAAAACAAAACCCTGGCTCATCCAGCCTCGGTTGACTCCATTCCGACGTCGGCCAACAAAGAGGATTACCAGTCGATGGGCGCCACCGCTGCCCGGCACGCCCGCGACATCGTGGTCAACACCCGCCGGGTCATCGCCATCGAGCTCATGACGGCGGCGCAGGCCCTTGAGTTCAGAGATGAGCAGCCGTCGCCGGCCACCGCGGCAGCCCATACGGCGATCCGGGAAAAGGTCCCCGCCGTGGAGGATGACCGGCCGTTGCACGATGACGTCGAGACCATCACGACCCTTATACGGGAGGGAGACATCATGCGGGCGGTCGAAGAACACACCGGAGCGCTGCAGACTCCTACAGGCTGATCTGCCCGGACACCGTGACCACGGCGCTGCCGCCCACCCATACCTGGCTGCCCGACACGTCGACGTGGACGATACCGGGCCGCCTGAGCTCGTAGCCCTGCTCCGCCGTGTACCGCGTCTCTTCCAGCAGGTCATGCCGGCGGAGATAGGCGCCCAGGGCGCCGTTGGCCGTTCCCGTCACCGGGTCCTCGCTGATGCCGTAGCAGGGAGCGAAGCACCGGCCGTGCACCAGGTTTTCCTCGTCAACGGTGTCAAAGGTAAAGGCAAACAGGGCGCCGACATCGCATTCCGTGCAGACAGCTTCGACGGCATCGAAGTCGGGACGAAGCCGCTGCATCACTGGCCGGCTCACCAGGGGCACGTTCAGCGACCACATGCCGGTCGACGCCGCCTCCACGGGCAGACCGGCGATTGCCGTGGCATCGACGCCCAGCGCCCGTGCTGTTGTCGCAGCGTCGACGTCGACGGAGCGAAACCGCGGGACTGCCTGTTGCATGAACACCATGTCATCGCGGATGTCTATCGGCAGAACACCGGCCCGGGTTTCCATAGTCACCCGAGTCGGCAGCTCCGTCGTCGCATCCAGGACGTGGAAGGCAGCGATGGTGGCATGGCCGCAGAGGTCGACCTCCCGGACGGGCGAAAAAAACCGCACCCTGACATCTGCTGTATCGCTGTCCATGACAAACGCTGTCTCGGAGCAGTGCAGCTCTCCAGCGATATGCTGCATCACCTCGTCGGCAAGGCCGTCGGCCTGCGGCACCACGCCCGCCGGGTTGCCCGCGAAGCGTTGCTCCGCAAACGCGTCCACGATGTAGACCTGCCGCATGGCGCTATTCCTCCTCACGCAGCCGCTCGTAAGCCGTATAGAACGGGACGTTGAGCAAAAAGAACAGCGACAGGATGCCCAGCACGTGGAAGTAGGGAAACTCGAACAGGTCGCCCGGCGAATACTGGATGCTTATCCATGAGCCGATGACCGCGATGAGGTTGAGGATGAACCACAATGTCAGGAATCCCCGCATACCAGTAAAACCACGGCGGGCTTTTAAACTTGTTTATGGTCCGTATTCGGCGATGACGTCGGGCAGCCTGGCGAGCAGATCGGTAGCGGTCATCCCGTAGCTTTTC
Organism: uncultured Thermoplasmatales archaeon; assembly: GCA_964594625.1. Lineage (GTDB taxonomy): Archaea > Thermoplasmatota > E2 > UBA202 > DSCA01 > CAZESS01. The sequence goes on from CAZQNC010000091.1 coordinate 4,331, forward strand.
TCCGAGAAGGCCAGGTTGCCCGCGCTGCCGTTCAGGAAGGCGGCCATCCGGGCCGCATTATATGCAGGCACCTGCATGGCCAGCAATGCCCCCGTGATGCCGGACAGCACGTCGCCGGTGCCCCCGACGGTCATGCCCTCGTTGCCGACATGGTTGGATTTCACCGTTTTGCCGTCGCTGATGACATCGGTCCAGCCCTTCAGCAGAACGGTGCATTTCCGGGTCCTGGCCGCCGCCTTTACCGCCACGCTGCGTTTCTCCAGGTCGTCCGACGGCGCCGACCCGGTCAGCGTTTTGAACTCGCCGGCGTGCGGCGTGACAATCATGCTGCCGGAGGCGGTTTTGCTGGCCATGCCGGCGATGGCGTCCGCGTCCACCACAGCCGGCACACCGCGCTCGATACATTTATCTATCAAGCCGTCGACTGCCTGCATGGTCTCCGACGCGTCACCCAGCCCGGGGCCGACGACCAGGCTGTCCGCCCGGTCCAGCAATGGCTCGATGTCGTCCAGATGCCGGGGATGGAGCACGTCGCCGTCCAATCGCCGGGCGATGACGTCGGGCGAAAACGAGGCAACCGGCTGCCATGCCGCAGCAGGAACAGCGACCATGGCGAGGTCGGCGCCGGTGCGGAGCGCCGCCATTGCCGCCAGGGCGGGAGCCCCGGTAAATGGTCCGCCGCCGACCACGAGCACGGAGCCGTTGTCTCCCTTGTGCGAGCGCTTTGCATGTCCAGGATACCAGGCCATGTCCCCGGGGCCGACCTGCCTGACAGCTTTGTCGGGAATGCCGATGTCGTGGACGACGATATCGCCGCTGTTCTCTTTGGTCATGCCGTCTTTGGCGGCGTGGAAGGTCACCGTCACCTCGGGATTGACGGCGGCGTCCTGGCCCATGCCGGTGGGGACGTCGACCGAGACGACGGCGGCGTTGCCCCCATTCAACGCTGCGGCGATGCTGTCATATGGCGTCCGCAATGTGCCGGTGATGCCGATGCCCAGCATGGCGTCGACGGCCACGTCTGACTGCTCCAGTACCTCCTCGAATGTTTCCTCCCGGTAATAGTGTACGGGGACACCCAGCTGTTTGACCAGCCGGAGGTTTTTCTGTGCTAACTGCGATGAAGGACGCTTGACCAGAAAAACATCGACCTGGCAGTGCTGCGAGAGATGCCGGGCTGCAACCAGCCCGTCGCCGCCGTTGTTGCCCGGGCCGCAGACGATGCAGCACCGCCGGGCCGTGTAGCGCTCCAGGATGGTTTCGGCGACCCCGTTTCCGGCGTTTTCCATCAGCGCTGCCTGGGGCACGCCGTGAAAAGATGCGTTGGCGTCCAGCACGCGGACTTCCAGGGGGTGCATACCAAAAAGTTAAA
>CAZQNC010000092.1:0-5680 GCA_964594625.1 uncultured Thermoplasmatales archaeon
CGACGATACGCTGAATCTTGTGAACCGGAAACGCCTTGGAGTTGGGAAGCCCCCCACCGAACGAGATGACGCCGGGCTGCTGGGAGACGGCCAGCAGATCCCGTATCTCCGAGGACTTCATCCTCTTTAGATTACTGGAGTAGTGCTTTGAAACATCCATCGTGGGAGGTAAATACGCTGTGCTCTTAAATGTGTTGCTTGACGAATGACAACAAGCTGCACGATACACCCTTGAGCAGGATGAATCAAGTGGTACCGCCTCATATGCGGCAGCCGTCAGTCCAGCCAGCCGCCGGGCGCGAGGTTGAACATGACAACCGGCACCTGCGCCAGGTCTACACTGCCTGTTCCCTGCACCTCGACCTCGACTTCGTGGTTGAAAAGCGCCACCTTGCTGTACTCGTGCTCGTAGGGCGGCGTCTCGTCGACACCCCTGATTTCACCGTCGAGATAAAAGGTAACTCGCTCGACCGTTTCAGTGCCCTGCACGCCCACCCTGACATGGGTATGCCCGAACACCACGGTGCGGTATCCGCCGAGAGCCAGGAGTTTCGTATCCCCGGCATAAACGGCGCCCCGCATCGGCTCCACGATACGCGTGTACAGCGACACCTCCCGGTCTGCGATGCTCGCCACGGTGGCGGTTGCCAGCCGACAGACCTTGGTCAGGTAGCTGAAGTTGACATGGTCGATGGTGTCCCCGGGCGAATGATAATAGGGATTGAACTCGTATTCAAGGAAAAACACGCCCTCGTAGCCGTAGTTGATAAACGACTGATGGTCGCTCCCCGGGAAGTTCCGGTTCCGGTGGATGGACAGGCCGATGCTGTCACCGTGGCCGTCCAGCACCTGCTGCGCTGCATCGGTGATCCAGGTGGAGGCGTCGTTGGCGCACAGCCGGATGGTGCTGCCGCCCTCGGTACTCACGGCGTGGCCGACGCCGTCGAGCTGCACATCGGCAAGAATGGTTTCGTTCCGCTGGTACGCCTCCCGAGCGTAAGCCCCGGAGCCGTAGAGGCCCTGTTCCTCGCCGGAAAAACAGATGAACTTGACCGTGTGGCGAAAGCTGTAGCTGCTGAGAATCTTGGCGGCCATCAGCACGCTGGAGACGCCGGAGCCGTCGTCGTCCGCACCCGGCGAATCGTCGACGCTGTCATAGTGCGCCGATATGATAACCGTGTTGTTTGTCTCCCCGGGCAGCGTGGCAACCACGTTGCGGCTGCTCAGCCCCCCGTCCTCCCAGGCATGGTAGGATACGTTGAGCCCGTAGCTCTCGAATTCGCCGTAGATAAACGAGGCCACCTGGCGGCATTCGTCGCTGCCCGTCGGATGCGGACCCACGTCCTGGATGGTCTTGTCGTAGCGGTAGAGCTCATCCCGGTCGACGGCGGCGATGATATCCGCGAGGCCGTCATCGTCCGCCGCGGCATGCTGCAGCGGGGCCATCATCACTGGCGCTGCAAGCAGGGCCAGCGCCACCATCGCAGCGAGCATTCTCCGGTGCATGGCCGCTTAAAACGAGCGCGTATTTATAGTTTAGCGGCGATGAGAAAAGCATTTCAACCCATTTTACATCCTAACACGGATGGACGTCCTCCTGTATGTCGCGGAGCTCGCCGTCGGACTGCTGCTGCTCGCCAAGGGAAGCGACGTGTTTATCGACGGGGCTGCCGCCGTGGCCCGGGCCACCGGTGCCTCCGAGCACACCATCGGCTTGACGCTGGTCGCATTCGCCACGTCGCTGCCCGAGATAGCGGTGTCGTCAATCGCCGCGTTTCAGGGAGAAGCCGGCATCGCCATCGGCAACATCGTGGGCAGCAACGTCACCAACATCTGCCTCATCCTGGGCGTCGCATCGCTCATCATGCCGCTGTGCGCCAGCCGGGAGACCCGCCGGGATTCCCTGTTCATGCTGGCCGTCACGTTGCTTCTCCTCGGCTCGCTCGCGCTCGACGGACGGATAGACGTCTACGACGGCGGGCTGTACCTGGCTGTCTACGGCGGGTTTATCTACTACTGGTATGTCACCCACCGGCGGGAGCGCTGCCGGGAGGAGATACCCGCCCGCGGCGAGGACGGGCTGCTGAAGAACGGTGTGCTGCTCGCCGGGGGCGCCGTCGCGGTGGTGGCCGGTGCGCAGCTGACGGTGAACGCCGGCGTGGGCTTCGCCGACCTGCTGGGGATGCCCCGGGCGGTCATCGGGCTGACGATGATTGCCTTCGGTTCGTCGCTGCCGGAGCTGGCCAGCAGCGTGGCCGCCGCGTTGAAGGGAAAGCACGGTATCGCCGTGGGCAACATCATCGGGAGCAACATCATCAACGTTTTGCTGGCGCTGGGTGTCAGCGGCGTGATACGCCCGGTTGCGGCGGAGGACAAGATTTTTCTCACGCTCCCGTTTCTGCTGCTCGTCTCGCTGGTGTTGACCTGGTTTGCCCGCCGCCGTATGAACCGCCGGTATGGCGCCGTGCTGCTCGGATTGTACGTGGCGTTCATCGCGCTGCTGGTACTGTAGTCACGCCGTCAGTCACGCCGTCCCGTTGGGATGCGCGGGCCGTCTCCGGGATACGGCGGCCTGCGGTGCAGCGCGATGTGACGGCACAGAAAACATTTAAGTATAGAAGGCAAATACCCAAACCGATACTATGACTGAAACGCAGGAATCACAGGTTTTTCCGCCGCCAGAGGAGTTCAGGGAACAGGCATGGGTGAGCGACGAAAGCATCTACGAGGAGGCCAAGGACTACGAGTCCTTCTGGGAGAAACGGGCTGAGGAGTTCATCGACTGGTATGAGCCATGGGATACGGTGCTCGAGGCTGATCCGCCCTATTACAAATGGTTCACCGGCGGCAAGCTCAACGTTTCCTACAACTGTCTCGACCGCTGGATCGAGCAGGGCCAGGGAGACAAGCTCGCATATATCTGGGAGGGCGAGGAAGGCGACGTCCGCGAGTTCACCTACCGGGAGCTCCACCAGGAGGTCAACAGGTTCGCCAACGTGCTCAAAAACCTGGGCGTCGAGAAGGGCGACGTTGTCTCCCTCTACCTGCCCATGATACCCGAGCTGCCGATTGCCATGCTGGCCTGCGCCCGCATCGGCGCTCCCCATTCAGTGGTGTTTGCCGGCTTCAGTGCTGACTCGCTGCGGGAGCGGGTCAAGGACGCCGGCGCCGACGTGGTCGTCACCTGCGATGGCTATTTCCGGCGGGGCAAGCTGCTGGATCACAAGGCAAAGACCGACGACGCCATCGACGCGCTGGACGTCCAGAGCGTCGTGGTCAAGCGGGCGGACAACGACGTCGACATGATGGCCGGCCGCGACCACTGGTGGCATGAGCTGATGGACGACGCCGGCGAGGAATGCGAACCCGCAGTTATGGACGCCGAGGACCTGCTGTTCCTGATGTACACGTCGGGGACGACGGGTAAGCCGAAGGGTGTCATGCATACCACCGGCGGCTATCTGACCGGCGTCGCGACGACGATGAAATATGTGTTCGACATCAAGGACGACGACGTCTACTGGTGCACGGCCGACATCGGCTGGATCACCGGGCACAGCTACATCGTCTACGGTCCGCTGGCGCTCGGGACGACAAGCGTCATGTACGAGGGCACCCCTGACTATCCGGAGCCCGACCGCTGGTGGGAGATCGTCGAAAAATACGACGTGTCCATACTGTACACGGCGCCGACGGCTATCCGGATGTGCATGAAACTGGGCGAGGAATGGCCCGACAAGCACGATCTGAGCAGCCTTCGCCTGCTCGGAAGCGTCGGCGAGCCCATCAACCCCGAGGCATGGCTCTGGTACCGCCGGGTCATCGGCAACGAAAGCTGCCCGGTCGTCGACACCTGGTGGATGACCGAGACCGGCATGCACGTCATCACGCCATTGCCCGGCGTCACCGACCTCAAGCCCGGCTCAGCCACGTTTCCCTTCCCCGGCATCCAGGCCGAGGTGCACGACAAGGACGGCGAGGTGCCACGCGGACAGAAGGGCGACCTGGTCATCACGACGCCGTGGCCGTCGATGCTCCGCGGGCTGTACAACGCACCGGACAAGTACATGGAGGAATACTGGGCGAAATACGGCACCGACACGTTTTTCACCGGCGACGGCGCCATCAAAGACGAGGACGGATACCTCTGGCTGCTCGGCCGCGTCGGCGACGTGCTCAACGTGGCCGGTCACCGTCTCGGCACGGCGGAGGTGGAAAGCGCCCTGGTGGACCATGCGTCCGTGGCGGAGGCAGCCGTGGTCGGCGTCCCCCACGAGGTCAAGGGACAGGTGCCCTTCGCCTACGTGGTGCTCCGCGGGGGCTACGAGGGAAGCGACGACCTGAAAAAAGATCTCATCCGGCACGTCAGCAAGGTCATCGGGCCGACCGCGCGCCCGAGCGATGTATTGTTCGTCGAGGATTTGCCAAAGACACGGAGCGGCAAAATCATGCGCCGCATCCTGAAAAACATCGCGTCCGGCGGCGAAATCGGCAACGTCACCACGCTGAAAAACCCGGAGATCGTCGACGACATCGCCAGCCAGATGGGCCGATAAAACCCCTTTCCCCCTTTTTCCCTTCTCCTTTCTTTTCTTCTGTCTTTTTCTTATCCATCCGACAGCGCAGCGTCATACCGTTCGAAGCAGCCGTCCAGGGCGACGTTTCCGCCGCTCACGATTACGCCGACGCGTTTTCCCTCCAGGCCTTCCCGCTGCAGCACCCCGGCCGCCGACACCGCACCGGAGGGCTCCACAACCAGTTTCATCCTGGTCCACAGGAACTTCATGGCCGACACGATGTCCCGCTCGGACACCGTAACCATCTCGTCCACATGCCTCCGGATGATGGCAAAGGTTCGCCGGCTGAGCGAGGTCCGCAGCCCGTCCGCGACGGTATCCGGGTACTCGCTGGGATACAGCCGGCCGTCCCTAAAAGAGCGGTAGGCGTCGTCAGCCAATGCCGGCTCCACCCCGACGACCACCGTGCTCTCACATATTGCCTTTGCCGCGATGGCCGTTCCGCTTATCAGCCCGCCGCCGCCCACCGGGCAGAACAGGTAATCCAGGTCGCCCGTCTCCTCCAGCAGCTCGAGCGCGGCTGTCCCCGCGCCGGCGATAACCCGGTCGTCGTCATAGGGATGGACAAGAACATATCCGTGTTCGTCGGCGAGCGCCCGGCATCGCTTCTCCCTGGCTTCGGCGCTGTTTTCACAGAAGACGACCTCGGCCCCGTAGCCCCGGGTCGCAGCCACCTTAACCTCCGGGGCGTTGCGGGGCATCACGATAACGGACGGTATCCCCAGGATGGAAGCGGCCAGCGCCACCGCCTGCGCATGGTTTCCGCTTGAATGCGCCGTCACCCCTCGCCGTTTTTCGCTGTTGCTCAACTGCAATAGCCTGTTGCTCACCCCTCTCATCTTGAACGAACCGGTCCGCTGAAAGGTTTCACATTTCAGGTAGGTTTGGGCGCCCACCCGGCCGTCCAGCGTCGCGGACGTCATCACCGGCGTCCTGTTGACCATGGGCCGTATCCGAGAATGCGCCTGCCGGATGTCCTCCAGGGTAACCATGGCCATGGCTATACATTTCGCGTTATTTCATGTTTATGATGCCGGCCGTCAGCGGGAGGTGATGTAGATTGATTGGTTTAAACGTTCGTTCTTTCCTCACTGGAAGAAGCC
>CAZQNC010000093.1:0-5663 GCA_964594625.1 uncultured Thermoplasmatales archaeon
TTGCCCGCCGGCGTGATGATGTTGACCATCGAGGCCTGGATGATGGAATGTGTCGCCAGGATGAACTCTATCTCGATGGTGTCCGACACCTGGTAGGACGAGTTGGGGCTGATGCTGACAATCTTGTTTTTGAGGTTGAAGTTGTCATTCTCCTCCTTCTGACGCAATATCTCGGTGACATAGGGCGTGGTATAGATTGGGCAGTCGTACTGGGATGCCAGGCGCTTCGCGGCCCCGATGTGGTCGAGGTGGGCGTGGCTGAGCACGATGGCTTTGACCTTGTTTCGTATGTTGGCGATGGGGCCGTCGTCGGGGATGGCGTCTTCCTGTATCAGTCGCTTCGTTGACATCTGGTCTATCTTGTCCTGCAGCGGCACGTACCGGTCCATGTAGATACCCATGTCGAGGATGACAGCTTCGCTGCCGATCTCCAGACAGGTCATGTTCCGGCCGACTTCTTCATAGCCGCCGAGTGCATGTAACGTTATATCCATAGTGTTTCTGGAGGGCATAAGAATGAGCCCCTATTTAAATATTGGTAACGCCGTTATTCCCGTTTTCGGAAGACCTGCCGGAACCAGCGGGTGTAGATGGCGCGCTGCAGCCGGGTCAGCGTGATGTTTTCTATGTTGGGCTTGACCACGCGGTGGAGGTGCAGCCGGATGGCTTCCTTGGTGAACTCGGCGATGGTATCGTAGCCCCGCCGGGGGTCGCTTACCGCTTTTTTTATCTCCTCGTGCAGTGCCTTTCGCACGGAGATGGTGCTGTATTCGGGCATATATGCCTCCCCTCTCTGTAACAGTATGTGTCTATTTATTGGTTGTGCATGGAATGCAGCTCTCGGCGGGATGTATGGCTCCGGTGAGCCGCGGCGGGGCTCCGGAAACCTTTTTATCCAGCCCGCTTTTCCCTCTCATGCGTAAGGCGGTTGCTGCCATCCTGCTGGCTGTCGTCCTGCTCGCCGGCTGCACGTCGTGGCCGTTCGAGGATACCACGCGGGAGGGCTTCAGCGATGCAGACCTGGCGTCGCCCGATTCCTCGTCGTATGAGCGGCTGCAGCCGACGCCGCAGGAGCAGCTGCCGCATCGTCCCGGTTTTGTCACGCCGTCGCTGTCCTTCACCGTGGCGCCGCTCTACGCCCGCTACGGCGGCACCGTCAGGATAACGGTGCCCAACGGGGGAAGCAACGACATCTTTGTCTACAATGCCGCGCTGGACATCGGCGATGACACCTGGAGCTGGACTGACGGAAGCAAGGGGCTGGAGATACCGGCCGGCGGCAGCCGGGACATCTATGTGGCGGCGGGGGACGGATTGTCGCAGCCAGGCCTGTATGATTTCTCGCTGGAGCTGTCGTTCATGGTGAACAACCGGGCGGGCACGATGCCGTATCCGTCGTATCACTGGTACGATCTTGGCACAAGGACGTATAGCTCGTTTTCCAATCTGTCCAGCCTTCAGGTCCGGCCGTACAACAGCAGCAGCAATCCGAAGATATCCCGGAACTACTACCGGGATTTCGACCGGGTCAACGACCTGGTTGACCCCGGCCAGTTCGTGATATACCAGAAAGCCCGGGATATCGCCGGTCCCTATGGCTCGCCTGCCGCCGGGGAGTACAATATCGCCATGGTGTGCGCCGTGTTAGACTACCTGCAGGAAAACCATAGCTACGTGGACGACCCTGACAACGTGTGGCAGGCCCCGTTGACCACGCTGCAGCAGGGCGGCGACTGCGAGGACTACGCGATGCTCTTCTCAGCCCTGGTGTCCAGCCTGGGCGGAACCGCCCGGGTGTACATCACCGATACCCATGCGTTCCCGGGTGTCTACATCGGCGGCACGGCGATGGAGGCCCGCCGGGTGGTGCAGGGCATCCACGCCTACTACGGCACCGATTTCTATGTGGCGGTGCTTGAGGACGACCTGGGCTACTGGCTGGTGGCCGACTGTCTCACCTCCGGCTTTTACCTGGGCAATCTGCCGGTGGGGGGCGCCCCGGTGGGCCCGCCGTCGAACGGCTCTTTCTACACCTGGGGCTTCGGGGGGACGAACACCCTGAAGGTCATCGACGTGATGCCCGACTGATTTCTTCCTGCTTGGGCGCAGGCGGGGCAATAGATTTAAATGAGACCGGACATTACCTGTTGATTACCATGAAGCTTGACCTCGAGCCGAAACTGGTCTGGAAGCATTTTGAGGAACTCACCAAGATCCCCCGCTGTTCGAAGCACGAGGAACAGGTTGCCGCGTACGTCATGCAGGTCGCCCGTGACGCTGGCTGTTCCGTCGAACAGGACGACGTGGGCAACGTCATCGTGCGGAAGGAGGCAACGGACTCCTCGGATGTGCCCATGGTCACCGTTCAGGCTCATATGGACATGGTCTGCGAGAAAAACAGCGACGTGGACCACGATTTTTCATCCGATCCCATCGACGTGTACGTCGACGGCGACGAGGTCAAGGCCCGGGGGACGACGCTGGGTGCCGACAACGGCGTTGGCGTCGCGGCCATGCTCGCATTGATGGAGGCGGATGTCACCCATGGCCCGCTGGAGTTCCTGCTCACCGTGGACGAGGAAACCGGGATGACCGGCGCGTTCGGCCTGAAAGAGGGCACCCTGGACGGGGACATGCTCATCAACGTCGACAGCGAGGAAATCGGCTCCGTCTACATCGGCTGTGCCGGCGGGGCCAACACGACCATCCGGCTCCCCGTATCCTTTGAAGATGCCGACGGTGCAGGCCTGCAGATACATCTGCGCGGGCTCAGCGGCGGTCACTCGGGTACGGACATCGACGAGGGAAGGGCGAACGCCATCAAGCTCCTGGCTCGACTGCTCTTCAACCTCGACATCCGGCTCAGCCACATCGAAGCCGGCGACAAGCACAACGCCATCCCCCGGGAGGCAACCGCCATAGTGGCGGCGGATGACGCGCCAGCAGCCAAGCAGTTCATCAAAGAGTTCGAGGAAACACTCCGCAACGAGTACTCCGAGACCGATCCCAACCTTGCCATCGACGTGAAAGAATACGAAGCAAAGCAGGTCATGGACGAGGACAGCCACGGCCGAGCCCTGCGCATGCTGCTGGGGCTGCCGCACGGCGTCCTGGCCATGGACCAGCAGGTCGACGGCCTGGTGGAAACCTCGACCAACATGGCCGTGGTCAGGGTCAACGAGCAGCTCGAGGTACTTATGAGCTCTCGCAGCTCCGTGGAATCAAAGCTTGACGCGGTGCTCCAGCACATCAGGGCCGTCGCACAGCTGGCCGGCGCCTCGGTCGAGGACGAAGGCCGCTATCCGGGATGGAAGCCCGACCTGAGCTCCCGGTTGCTGCAGATAGCAAAGGACGTATGGAAGAACATGTACGACGAGGAGCCAGCGGTCAAAGCCATCCACGCCGGACTGGAACCAGGGGTCATCAAAAGCATCATGGGCCAGATGGAAACCATCTCCGTCGGGCCGCAGATAGAGCATCCCCACAGCCCCGACGAAGTCGTGTACGTCTCCACCGTGCAGCAGTTCTGGGACTACCTGCTTAACATCCTGGCATATATCGAACAGGCCAGCTAAACCCCGTTTTCCCGTTTCACGTTTCGGGCTCGCGGCCCCTTGTCGGTTTTGGCGACCTCGAAGCTGAGCTGCTCCCCCTCGCCCGGGATAAAATCCAGGTCGTCACGGTGCAGGAACACGTCCTCATCCAGCTTTTTCACGTTGAGAAACCCGTACCCCCGGTCGCCGAACCATTTTTTGACGGTGCCATTGTGCCGCTGCCGTCCCTCCATGGCCAGCCAGCAGTCCCGGCAGAAAAAATCGCCGCAGACCGGGCACTCGTAGACCCGCCCGCCGTAGCCGTACAGCTGCCGGTTGCAGCGGCCGCACCGCATCTCGTCCAGGAGCCCGTCGGCGCACTCCGGGCAGATACCCGTGTCCGGCTGCAGCAGGTCCCGCACCTTGTGGTTCATGCTATCCAAGTGTAATGTTCTGCTGACCTTTATATTTTCCCGCATAGCGCTTCCGGGGCGCCGACGCCATCTCTTCGAACACGATCTGGCAGAACGTGTCATCCTCCCGGAGCTCGAGCTCCTGCCGGGTGTTGAAACAGGCGAGGGTGAGCGTGCCCTCGAAGCCGACGTCGACCTTGCCGAACGACGCCATGACGCCGCGGCGGGCGTAGCTGGACCGTATCCAGAGCTGCGCCGCATGACGGGGCAGCCGGAGATATTCCCGGGTGGCGACGGCGAACCAGGTCAGTGGCGGTATCGTGGCCTGCCGTGAGGTCTCCCCGTCCACCATGATCTCTTGGATGGAGAGATCGTAGCCGTTGGGTGTCAGCTGCTCCTCGGCAAAGGGCTCGATGGACAGGTCGCCGCGCTGCCGCGCTCGGACAATGTCCGCGTCGGAGAGAATCATGGCCTGCTATGCCCTGGATGGTTTAAAGTATTTTGTTTGGCCGCAAACCCCATAAATCCATTGGTGATATGTCTCCATGAAACGGGACACCCTCTGCGTAAAGGAGACAGCGGATGAGCCATCCCGCCCGGTCAACGTACCAGCCTATTTTTCCTCGACCTACCATCTCGACGACGAGGCCTACGACCGCATCGAGGCCGGCGAGGGACGCCGCAGCTACGTGTACAGCCGATGGCGCAATCCCACCGTGGCCGCCCTCGAAAACAAAATGGCGAGGCTGGAAAACGGGGAGAGCGCCATTGCAACGGCGTCGGGCATGGCCGCCATCGCGGCGACGATGCTCTCATTTTTGGGCGAGGGCGACGAGCTGGTGACCAGCCGGGAACTCTACGGCGGGACGTTTTCCTTCATCGAAAAAGAGCTCCGCAGCCTCGGCATCGACATCCGCTACGTGGACTGCACGTCGCCGGACGACGTCGCCGCCGCTATTACAGATGACACCGGCCTCCTGTTTCTCGAGTCGATATCCAACCCGTTGCTCAGGGTGGTCGACATCCCTGGGCTGGCGTCGGTAGCCCACGATCACGGGCTTCCCTTGGTTGTCGACGCGACCTTTGCATCCCCCATCAACCAGCAGCCGCTCCGCCTGGGCGCCGACATCGTACTGCATAGCACGTCGAAATACATAGGCGGGCATTCCGACCTCATCGGCGGCATCGTCGTTGCATCTGAGGAGACCTGCGACGACATCTGGGGGACGATGACCCGCTACGGCGGCTGCCTGGACCCGCACCCAGCGTTTTTGCTGCTGCGAAGCCTGAAAACATTGCATCTGCGGATGCAGGCGCACAACGGCAACGCCATGGAGCTCGCCCGGTTTCTCGAAGGCCACGAAAAGGTGGAGCAGGTCTGGTATCCCGGTCTGTCCTCGCATCCGCAGCACGCGCTCGCCGGCACCATGCTGGAAGGCTACGGCGGCATGATAACCTTCCGTATCACGGGCGGCGACAGGGACGGCATCCGGTTCATGCGCTCCCTCAAGGTGGCATCCGAGGCAGCCAGCCTGGGCGGCGTCGAAACCCTGGTGAGCATGCCGTTCAACACCTCGCATAGCTACCTGACCGGGGAGGAGCGCGCCGCCATCGGCATCCTGCCGGGCACCATCCGGCTGTCCGTCGGCGTCGAACACATAGACGACCTCAAGGAAGATATCTCACAGGCACTGGATACAATTTAACAAGAGAAATA
>CAZQNC010000094.1:0-5618 GCA_964594625.1 uncultured Thermoplasmatales archaeon
ACCACCAGGGAGAGCCGGGGCATGTGTCCGCAATATCTCGTTCCTTAAATAGTTTGTTTTCTTTTTCCTCTGTAGAACAGGAGACCGCTAAAACGGTAACCTTTTAAAGGATACCACATTTGGCCGGTCAATGGGAATCATCGACATCCAAGGACTGGTGAAACGCTACGACGGCATCCCTGCGGTCAACGATGTCAGCATGGACGTCCGGCAGGGAGAGGTGTTCGCATTGCTCGGCCCCAACGGCGCCGGGAAGACCACGACCATCAAGGCCATGCTCGGGCTGCTGACACCCTCCGCGGGACGGGTTACCATCGACGGCTACGACGTGCAGATGGCGGGAAAGATGGCCCGGCGGCAGGTGGGCTATCTCCCGGAAAAGGTGGCGTTTTATGACAACCTGTCCGGGCGGCAGACCATGGCGTTTTACGCGGAGCTCCGGGGCGCCGACGTGTCGCAGAGCGAGGCATTGCTCGACATGGTGGGCCTCGGCGGCGACATGGACAAAAAGGTCGGCGCCTACTCGAAGGGCATGGTGCAGCGGCTGGGTCTGGCGCAGGCCATGATCGGTGAACCACCCGTCCTGGTGCTCGACGAGCCGACCGGCGGGCTCGACCCGCGCGGCTCCTGGCAGATACGCCAGAAAATCAAGACGTTGAACGAGCAGGGCACCACCGTTTTTCTCTCGTCGCACATTCTCAGCGAGGTGCAGGCGGTCAGCGACCGGGTTGCCATCCTGCATCACGGCGACCTGATGGCGCTCGACTCGCTCGATGCCCTGAGCGAGCGGCTCGACCTGCAGCCGGTCCTGCGGATACGTGTGCGGGAGCCCACCGGGGACATGGTCGAGCAGGTGCGGCAGGTTGACGGCGTGAGCCATGTCCACCTAGCAGGAGACACGGTCGAGGTGCGCTGCGAGACCGAGGCGAAGCCGCACATCGTCAACGCGCTGGAGGCGGCCGGCGGCGACATCATCGATTTCACGACCGAGGAGCCCTCGCTTGAGGAAGTATTCTTGCGTTTCACGGAGGACTGACCATGGACGGCAGAGCAGTGTACAGCATCGCGAAAAAAGAGTTTTTGGACAACTGGCGGAACAAGTGGATTATCGCCATGGCCGCCATCTTTCTGGTGTTGACGCTCGTGGTATCCTATGCGGGCTCGTCGCTCGGTGGCGGCTCCGGCTGGCAGGATGTCGGCGGGACCATCGCGGGCATGATGAGCATCGTGACCTTTCTCATCCCCATCATCGGGCTGATGCTCGGCTATGCGGCCATCGTCGGCGAACGGGAGAGCGGGTCGCTGCAGCTGCTGCTCTCGTATCCCGTGCACCGCTACGAGGTGCTGGCCGGCAAGTTCCTGGGCCTGTCCTCGGTGCTGGCGTTTGCCTCCCTCATCGGGTTCGGCGTCTCAGGCATCGTTATCGGCCTGAACGTCTCCGGGATGCAGTGGGGACAGTACGGCATCTTCATCGTGGCGTCATTCCTCATCGGCTTCGCCTACATCGCGCTGTCCCTGTGTTTTTCCGCGATACTGCAGAAGCGGTCGACGGCGCTGGGCATGTCGGTGCTGCTGTGGTTCCTGTTCGCCATCATCTGGAACACGGTGCTGCTCGTCGCGCTGGTCGTCACGGAGAATATTGATATGACACCCGGGGCGGATTTCGTGGCTCCCGCATGGTATCATGTGGCCGCGCTGCTGAACCCGGTGACCGCGTATCAGACATTGGTGGCCGTCAACATCGGGCCGGTTTCGGCCAACATCGCCGGTGATCTTCCCTCGTTCTATTCGACGCCGGTGACGCTGGCGGTGCTCTTAGCCTGGATAGCGGTGCCGCTGCTGGCCGCGTTTGCCGTCTTCCGGAAAAAGGACATCTAGAACAGCGCGGCGAGGGGCGGCGCGGCGCTCACCTGGCTGAAATCGGATTCGATGGTGTCGGTGGCCACGATGTCGTCGCAGCCTGCCTCCCGGATGCGTTCGACGGCGCCCGCGGCGAACAGTCCATGTGAGCAGGCGGCGTAGACCTCTGCCGCTCCCTGTTTTTTCAGGTTGCGTATCGCCGCGGCCATGGTGCCGCCCGTGGAGATGATGTCGTCGATGATCAGCACGTGGCTGCCGGCAACGTCGAGCTTTTTGGGCTGCATCTCAACCTGGTCGCCGCTGAGACGCGTTTTTTCCAGGTGGTCGTAGGGGCAACTGATGGTTTCGGCGGCATGCTTTGCTCGCTGCAGTGCCCCGTGGTCGGGGGCGAGCACCATGTCCGCCCGACCGGATAGATGTTCCGCGAGCTCTCGAACGGCGGTGACCACGTGCGCCCGGATGTCGAAAAACTCTGAGATGTACTCCTTGTGCGGGTCAACGGTTGCCACCATGTCGGCGTCCTGCTCGATGAGGTCGGCGAGCTTGGCGGCGCTGACTGCTTCTCCCGTTTCGAACACCTGGTCCTGTCGGCCGTAGCCGTAGTAGGGCACGACGACGCGGATGGTGTCGGCGCCCATCCGGCGGGCGGCATCCTGCAGCAGGAACAATTCGACGATGTTGCCATCTGGATAGGTGTTCTGCACGATGATGGCTTCGTCGAGCTCCTCGTGCACGCGGACGTAGAGCTCGCCGTCGGGAAACCGCTTGACCGTGGTCTCGGCCAGGGGCACGTTGAGGGTGTCGGACAGCTGCCGGGCGAGATGCGGAGAAGAAGAACCGGCGATGATGCGCTTCATGGCCATGTTAACGGCTGCCGCCTTTTAAGTTTTTAATTAACATTTGACCGGGGATTGTATGAGATAGAATTACATCTCGCATTTCATAATAGATGTTGTAGATATATGCTATATATGCTGTTTTTTAGAATAGTTTAAAAAGCATCATTTCGTCACTTATATGGTTCCCATATGGGGTAGAGGCATTGACCTTTACCGTATGCGTTCCACATGTTATCTCATCCCATCTATAGTAATATGGCGCTTCTTCATCAGTAAATTTTAGCGTATCATCAACCAGAAATGCAACACGTTCAGCGTTTGTGGACACGCGTATCTCGATCGGTCCAATGACCACTGTTTGCTCTGGGTTTAACGCTATTATTTCAGTGTCGTAGAGATAGAGATATCCCTGTCTCGGTTTTTCAATCTGCACTGAAAGGTTCTGATACGGATAAATATTCGGCTCTGCGTTGTATTCTGTTACCCATATATCTATCAGTTCAGCCAGTCCCACCCATTGAATCAAACCCGCTGATGTGTACGCGGATAGATTTTGTATTTGCTGCTGTACTTCATGAATATATTGTGGATTTATCAATTTGTTCTGGCCAACAAAAACAGTTTGGGTGTAAATTTTCCCTGCTTCCAGTTCTCCCTGTTGTTGTTTTTGCAATAAATCCTGTACTCCCTGAAATCCATGTTTTAGTTGATAATTGCCGATATGAGGGAGCTGGGCTTGGTCATCGTGCACTAAAAAATTGTCGTTGTCTTTTGGTTTCCAAATCCCTGAGATCCAAAGATGTTCTTCATTTTGATGTAAAGATGTTGCACCGCCCCACAGAACATCTGCCTGCCATTGATATCCGGGATAGACCCAGCCAGTGAGGGGTTCTCTAAAATATTCTGTTTTTGCATCCTCTGGAGGATACGCAATGAATCCGCCAACAATATGTGAAGGAGTAACTCCCAATGATTCAATCAGATACGCTACATCCGCATAGTTATATTGTGTTTCATGGGCATGAGGATCTATTTCAACTCCTACATCCTCTTTTAAAAACTGTATGATATTTTTGCCGTTCGTATCAGCATCACCCGTATCATACAGCGTTGCTGCAAGCAAAAAATTCCAATCGGATTGAAAGTTATATTTCACGCCCTCGTCAGAGAGCATCATCGCAAAATCAATGACTGCTTTGCGGTGTTTCCAGAAGGCTGTTTCATTGTCCACAAAATTAGGGTACAGGCCAGATAACGGTTCTTCATTATGGGTAACAATGGAAACATAGATAGGAGGAGATGTAAGACTTTTATTTAATATCCCGCCGCCGGAGTTAATACTTTCATGAGAACCCAGACCCTCTTCACCTGCCGGTGTAAGGTGTATCGACATTTTCTTCTCATGTGCTGCGCTGACGGGCAAAATCACTAACCACACTAAAATACATGCCACCATTTTCCGCATCATATTAGGTCTCCGCAAAAAAATAACGGCTGCCAAGATATATAGTTAGCTGTCTACTTCCGGTTTTTAATCGCCATTCTCACCACCTCCACGAAATGCTCCGGCGTCACACCCAGCATGTCCACCTCGGCCTGGGAAAAAAACGTGTCGACGGCTGCCGCCACGTCATCGGGCGTCCGGCCGGCCAGGTGCCGCTCGAGCGCCGCTACGGCACTGCCGGGCATCATGAAAAAGTCGCCGGTGAACCGCAGGTCGGCAATCACGCCGCCCTCCAGGGTCAGCGTGCAGCGGAGGAGCTTTCCCCGGCGGGGTTTCAGCTCAGCGCTGAAATGTCCATTCCTGGCTGGCATATTTCTCCCTCAGGCCGGGCAGTCGTTCTCGCTCGTCGTCGGTGAGCCCGCCGTCCTGCAACGTCACGTCAAAGACGTCGGCGAAGCCCTGCTGCAATGCGGTGATGATATTGTCACGGTCAATTTCGCCGGTCAGATGCCGGAGCGAGGTCACCCGGGCGCTGGCCTCCGTGATGACCTTGTCGGCTATCTTGGTCGTGGAGACGCGGAGCAGGGAAAACATCAGCGCCACGTCAACATCCAGCAGGACGGTTCCATGCTGCAATACGTGGCCGCGCCGCCGGGTCTGCGCGCTCCCCGATATCTTCTGGCCGTTGACCACGACGTCGTTCAACGGTGCAAAGCATGCGTCGACCCCGAGCTGCTGCAGTCCCGCTGCAATGGCGGTGCAGATGCGTTCGCACGATTGCTGCACGTCGCGAGGGAGCTCCTGTTCGGGCAGTACCAGCGAGTAGGTGATTTCGCCCTCCCGGTCGTGGTAGACGGCGCCGCCGCCCGATATGCGGCGGACGACGTCGACGTCGTGGCGTTCGCAAGCATCCAGGTTCACCTCCTCGTGGACGCCCTGGAAATAGCCGATTGACAGCGCCGATGGATGCCAGGTGTAGAGCCGGAGCGTCGGCGTGCCTGAGACGAGCAGCGACTCGTCGATGGCCATGTTGGCCGGAGCGTCGGCGGGGCCGTGCACGATACAGCGCCAGGTGTTCATGTGGTGCTAATGTAACGGGTCTAAAAAACATTGTCGATATGTTTATATAACGTGGCTGTTTCGGCGTGGCATGGGGCTGGCCATCGAAGTCGAGCATTTGACCAAGACCTACGGCGACGTGACCGCGGTGGACGACATCTCTTTTACCGTTGATGAAGGAGATGTCTTCGCCTTTCTCGGCCCAAACGGTGCCGGGAAGACCACGACCGTGGAGATCATCGAGATGATTCGCAGCGCGGACAGCGGCACCATCCGGGTGCTCGGGAGCGACATCACCCGCCAGCCGGCTGCCATCAAGGAAAACATCGGTGTCCTGCCGCAGGAGTTCCAGTCGTTCGAACGGCTCACCGTCCGGGAGACCATCACGTATTTTGCCCGGCTCTACCGCCGGCATG
>CAZQNC010000095.1:0-5579 GCA_964594625.1 uncultured Thermoplasmatales archaeon
GCCCATCGTCGAGTTCACCACCAAGTTCGAGGAATACGACCGCAAGCTCACCGAAGAGGAAGCCATGGACATCGCCAGCCTCAGCCGGGACGAGCTCGAGCATGTCAAGGAAACGGTGCTCGCCATCGACCGGCACATGAACGAAACCGTGCAAAAACGCGGACTCATCCACGTCGACGGCAAAAAAGAGTTCGCCTTCGACGACCAGCGAAACCTGGTGCTCGTCGACACCTTCGGCACCCCCGACGAAGACCGCTTCTGGGACGCCGACAAATACCAGCAGGGCGTCTTCGAGGAACGCAGCAAGGAGTTCGTCCGCGCCCACTACCGCAACAGCGGCTACTACGACAGGCTCAAAAAAGCACGCGAGCGGGGCGAAGAGGAACCGGAGATTCCGCCGCTTCCGGACAGCGTGGCCCGGGAAGCCAGCCAGCTCTACATCGACATCTACGAGCAGATAACCGGGGACTCATTCTAGCCGCCGCTCGCAGACGTCCGCCAGCGGACACTCCGGGCATCGAGGGGTACGGGCGCTGCACGTATGCCGGGCCAGAAACCAGAAGAGCTGCACCACGCGGTCCCGCTCCCCATCTGGAATTATCTCCCAGGGAAAAAAAGCGGTGAGGCAGCGCTGCACCCTCGCGTAGGAGGCACCATGCTCGACGAGCCCCAGCCGGGAGGCGATGCGGAACATGTGGGTGTCCACCACGAAGGCCTCCCGCTGGCCGTGGATGTGGGACAGCAGCACGTCTGCCGTCTTGGGGCCGACGCCCGGCATCTCCAGCAGCCGCCGACGGACCGTTTCACGCGGCAGGTCGTACGTCCAGCCCAGGTCGCCACCGTATTCGTCAAGAACAAAGGCGGCGAGCTCTTTGATACGCCCAGCTTTCACATGATGCAGGCCGCCGGGGCGGATGGCCGCAGCGATGGTCGCCTCGTCCGCGGCGAGAAGCGCCACGGGTGTCACGTCAAATGCGGTACGCAGCCCCCGATAGGCGCGGCGCGTGTTCGCCGATGACGTATTCTGGGACAGCAGCGTAAAGATCAGGGCGCTGAACGGTCGCGACATCGCCACATGGTAGTCGTCGTCGTCCTCCTCGTTCCACCAGTACCGCTCGTACCGCTCGAGCTGCTCCAGATGACGTCGCTCGAGGCGTCTATCCGTACATGATGCCATCGTCGTCCTCCTCGTCCGAAACAGCGGGCCGCCGCTTTTTCCGCTTGATGAACGCCTCCTGATGCCGTCGCCCCACGAACCGGATGTCATGCCGCTCCAGGCGGACGAAGGTCGCATCGGGCAGCGGCTCCAGCGACAGGATGCCGCGGGACTGCAGCCGGTGCAATTCGAAGCGCATCTGCTCCCTGGAAAGATGCAGCTCCCGGCAGAGCTCCTCCATGGTAATGGGATAGCGCTCCTGCACCGTCTTGACGATTTTTTCCTCGATGGTGCCGGTGGTAATGTCAATCATGGCTATACCTGAACGCGATGTTGCACGAGCCCTCCCGGGACACCATGCACGGCCCCACGGGATGCCGCGGCGTACATTTTTTGCCAAAAAGGGCGCATTCCTCCGGCGTGCAGACGCCCCGCAACACGTCGCCGCATAAACATCCCGGAGGCTCATCGAAATCCATGTCCATCACCGGGGCCAGCAGGTCCTCGTAGCGCCTCGCCGCATCATGCTCCTCGAAGCGCGGACGGAGCGCCAGCTTCGAGCCGGGGATCACGGGAAACCCGCGCCACGACGCGTCCACGGGCTCGAACACCTCGTCGATGGCCCGCAATGCCCGGGGGTTGCCCTCCCGGGAAACGGCCCGCCGGTACTCGTTTTCCACCTGGCTCCGGCCCTCGTCGACCTGGCGGGCGAGCATCCAGATGGCCATCAGCACGTCGACGGGCTCAAACCCGGCGACGACCTGCGGGATGCCATGCCGACGGGAGATGTCCTCGTACGGCGAGGTGCCGATGATGACCGACACGTGGCCCGGGTCGATGAGCCCGTCCAGGGCGACCTCGCCCGCTGCAAGGATGGCCTCCATGGCCGGCGGGATCACCCGGTGACAGCTCAGCACGGAAAACCCGGCCGGCAGGTCGCGGAGGAGCACAGCGGCGGTCGTCGGCGCCGTGGTCTCGAACCCGACGGCAATGAAAACAACCTCGGCGCCCTGCTCCGCCAGCTTCACGGCCTCGTTGATGTCGTAGACCACGCGGACGTCGGCGCCCCTTGCTTTGGCCGTCTGCAGCGACGTCCCGGCGCCGGGCACCCGGAGCATGTCTCCAAAGGTGGCCACGGTCACGCCGGCCTCGGCCAGGGCAATCGCCATCTCTATCTCGCACGGCGTGGTCACGCACACCGGGCAGCCCGGCCCCTGCGCGATGCGGACGTCACACTCCCGGAGCAGGCCGTCCAGGCCGTGCCGGACGATGGTGTCCTGATGCGTACCGCAGACGTGCATCGCGGTGAGCGGCTCATCCCGCTCGCGGAGGCGCTCCACCACGGCGCGGGCCAGCTCCCTATCCCTCAGCTGAAACATCGTCCCTCTCAATCTCGATATGCTTTATTAAACATTCCCGGCCCCGCCTCACCTCGACAGAGCCCCCGCATTCCGGGCAGCGCAGCAGCGGAAAACGGACGTGGAACTCCTTTTTCTCGTCGTATTCGACCTCGCCCGTGTAGCCGCAGTCGCAGCGTACCTCCGGGGCAACCCGGTTGACAACCAGTTCGGCGCCGTCCAGCAGGGTGCCCTCGCTCAGCACCTGAAAGGCGAAGCGGAGCTGCTCCTCTCCCAGAAACGTCAGCTCGCCGATGTCCAGGACGACGCGGGTGATGGCCGCGGCATCGTGCTTCTGCCCCTCCTCGAGCACCTTGGCCACGATGCTGGACATCGTCGAAAACTCATGCATGCTCTGCCTCGAGCATCTCCCGGAACAGCTGCAGCGTCTCCTCCGCCTCCCGCTCGTCCAGAATCTGTATGGCGAAGCCGGCGTGGACTATCACGTAGTCGCCGACCTCCGCGTCGACAAGCGAAATGTCGGCCTGGCGGGTGGTACCCTGCCCGTAGTCTATGGTGGCTTTTGCGCCGTCAACCGCGCAGACCTTCCCGGGTACGGCCAAACACATACGGGCCTCCAATGGCAAGGTGGTATAAAATCACTTCCATCGCACCCGCCGTATCGGGCCGCCGCATACCGGGCACTGCTCCGACCCGGCGTCAGCCCAGCGGCCGCACGACCTGCACCGATACCGCCACGTGAACTGCTCCCGGATGCCCTCCTGGACCACCGGCTCATACCGCACGTCGAGCTCCCGGGCCACGTTCTGCATCGCGTAGTCATCGGTGACCATCACCGCGTCGTCACGGGAGGCAGCCAGCGCGAGCACCTCGACATCGGTGCCCGACAGCGCTGCCAGGTCGCCGGTCCGGCGGGCGGCATCCCGCACCCTCTCCAGCGCTTCGTCCGGGGGCAGCATCACAGCCAGCCCGGCCTCCCGGGCATACTGCAACATCCGATACGAATGACCGCCCTCCTCGAACTCGTCGATGACTCCAGGGACAGTGGCGACGGTGCCTCCCTGCCACCGGCCGGACAGAATCGCTGAGGTGTCAAGCACGCGCATGCACACAAGTATTTTAAAGCACATTGATATAGATTTGTATGCAGGTCAGGATAGACGGATGGCGCAGCCACATCATGTTCTCCTCGGCTCATTTCATCCCGGAATACGAGAAATGCGGGCGGCTGCACGGGCACACCTATGCCATACATGCCGTCGTAGAAGGCGAACGGGACGAGATGGGCATCATCATCGACTTCAGCCTGCTCAAGGATACCCTTCGAGATATCGCCGACGAGCTCGACCACTACATGCTCATCCCCGAGCAGGCCAACATCGAGCTCACGCGCCAGGACGACAGCATCGAAGCCATCTTCCGCGGCAAACGATACGTGCTGCCGGCCGAGGACTGCCTGCTCCTGCCATTACATGCAACGTCAGCGGAAAACCTCGCCGCGTACGTCCTGAAGCGGCTGCACGAAAAAATGGACATCCCCCCAGAGGTGACATCCGTCTCCGTCGGCATCGACGAAGGATACGGCCAGGGCGCCTGGACAACAGGATAACATGAAGGCCGTCTGCCTGCTCTCCGGAGGACTTGATTCGTGCGTTGCCGCCGCCATCGCCGGCAGCCAGGGCTACACGCTGCACGCGCTCACCTTCGACTACGGGCAGCGCGGCCAGACCGAGATCGGGCATGCCAGGCGGGTGGCCGAGGCGCTCGACGTCGCCGACCACAAAGTCATCGACATCGACCTCCGTAGCCTGGGCGGCTCGGCGCTCACCGCCGACATAGAAGTGCCCGAGGCGGCGCAGGAGGGGATACCGGTAACATATGTGCCCGCGCGGAACACCATCTTTCTCAGCTACGCGCTCGCCCACGCCGAGGTGGCCGGGGCATCGAGCATCTTTATAGGGGTCACCGCCGTCGACTACTCCGGCTACCCGGACTGCCGGCCCGAGTACATCATGGCGATGCAGCGGGTCGCCGAGCTTGGCACCAAGCGAGGGGTTGAAGGAGACCCTCCATCCATAGAGACCCCGGTCATCGACATGGCAAAGCACGAAATCATTGAACGGGGCATCGAGCTGCAGGCGCCGCTGGAGCACACCTGGTCGTGCTACCGCGACGGCGACCGGGCCTGCGGCCGGTGCGACTCCTGCCGGCTGCGGCTGGAGGGCTTCGCCCGGGCGGGCGTGGAGGACCCGATAGCCTATGCAGATAACTGAGCTGTTTTTCTCGCTGCAGGGCGAGGGAAAAAACGCCGGGCTGCCCACGGTCTTTGTCCGCACCACGGGCTGCAACCTCCGCTGCAGCTACTGCGACACCGCCTACGCCTATAGCGAGGGGACAGAGATGGACGTGCCGGAGGTCATCGAGACGATGCAGCGGTGGCGATGCCGCCGGGCCTGTATCACGGGCGGGGAGCCCCTGCTGCAGGAGGACATGCCCGGGCTGACCGATGCGCTGCTGGCCGACGGCTATGCAATAGAGGTGGAAACCAACGGGTCGCAGGGCGTAGCATGGCTCACCCGGCGAGATGTCACCGTTTCCCTGGACATAAAATGCCCGTCCTCCGGTATGCAGGATGAAATGCGGATGGACAACCTGGCAGTGCTCCGGCCCCGCGACCAGCTCAAGTTCGTCATCGGCACCCGGGAGGACTACGACCACGCATGCAGCGTCATCGAGCGATACGCACCGGCATGCCAGGTGGTGATGCAGCCCGTCTGGCAGAGCCACGTGGAGCTGGCCGACTGGATCGTCCAGGATGAAATCGACGTCCGCCTCTCCCTGCAGCTCCACAAAATCCTGTGGGGCGACAGGAAGGGCGTCTGATAGAAAAACACAATCTTTATATAAAATGATGCCAATTCCATGCTAACCCTGTCCCACAAAGGGACACCACAATGGAAAAAAAAGAGAAAAGATTAAAAAAGGGGATACATTTTAGATGGCAAACCTAAAGGAGGAAAAATATGTATAAAAAACACGCACTTAAAAAAATTGGAAGCATCGTC
>CAZQNC010000096.1:0-5545 GCA_964594625.1 uncultured Thermoplasmatales archaeon
GAATAAAAATGAGCGAACCAAACAGTATTGCCTGTATCAAGCGAGATTACCTGTATCGCCTGGCGAAAGAAGGAAAACGGCCGGATGGCCGGAAGGCGAACGAATACCGCCCCATCGAGATAGAGGCGGATTTCATCGACATGGCGGAGGGCTCCGCCAAGGTCCGCATCGGGAACACGCTGGTGGTCGCCGGCGTCAAGATTATGGAGGGCGAGCCCTACCCGGATAAGCCCGACGCGGGAGCCATTGTCACCATGGTGGAGCTCAACCCGCTGGCGTCGCCTGTCTTCGAGCATGGGCCGCCGCGTGAACGCGCCACTGAGCTGGCCCGGGTCGTCGATCGGGGCATCCGGGAGTCCAACACCATCACCCTTGAAGAGCTGTGCATCGAATCCGGGGAGAAAGCCTGGATCGTGTTCATCGACATCGACGTGCTGGACTACGACGGCAACCTGTTCGACGCCTGCTCGTTTGCCGCGTCCGTCGCCCTGCAGACCGCGGTTATCCCCCTGGAGCGATACGACCGCGGTGAAAACGTGCCGTTGCCCGTGGACGACCCGCCGGTGAGCTGCACGTGGGTCAAGTACAACGACACCATCGTCGTCGACCCATCCCTGGACGAGGACGAGGTGGCCGACGCCCGTCTGACCGTGGCCGTGGACAAGAACGGCGACATCCGGGCCATGCAGAAGGGCCTGAGCGGCAGCTTCACGGTCGACGAAGTCAAAAAGACGGTAAGGGAGACGATTTCTTTGGCCCCCGAGCTGCGAAAGAAGCTGGAGGAATCCTATGGCAAAAAGGACTAAAAAAGCGGGCGGCACCGGCAAGTTCGGCGCCCGGTACGGCGTCAAAGCCCGGAACAAGTACAAGAAAATCGATCAGAAGCAGCGCCAGGCCTATCCCTGTCCCTCCTGCGGCCATAAAAAGGTGACGCGGAAGGGAACCGGGGTGTGGGTCTGCCGCAAGTGCGGCGCCAAGATGGCGGGCGGCGCCTACATCCCGCAGACCGACGGCGGCATCGAGGCGAAAAAGACGATCAAGAGCGTGCTGGCCGAGGAGGAATAATGCCGTCGTATCGCTGCGGCCGCTGCGGCCGTACGGTGGACATCGACCCTGAAAAGATGGGCATCAAGTGTCCCATCTGCGGCGGAAAACTGTTCTACAAGGAACGGGGCACCGTCGCCAAGAAGCTCAAGTCCCGGTAATGCATACCGCCTCCATCGTCATCAAAAACAGGCATGCGGCGCTGCTCTGTGCCGCCGTCGGCCGGGAGCATGTCCCCCGGGCGGATGTCGCGGTTTCCTGCAGCGGCTGCGAGCTGCGGCTGACCGTCACGGCGGACAACGCGGCTCATCTGCGGGCGGCCTGCAACTCGTTTTTGGAGTGGATACATCTGGCGGAGCAGGTCGGCATGCTGGTCGAAACGAGGCGGTAGCACAACCTCTTTAAATCGTTTTCTCATTCTGCTTTTCATGCACAACGCGGTTGGACGCGACATTCCAGACGAATTAGCCGGGCGAGCTTTGCAGCCCTACCGGGGACCGTTTGCCACTCGTCCGTCGGGGCGGCGCTACGGCCCGCCGCTCAGGGCCGCCTATCCCTCCGACACGAAACTGCTTGATTCCATCAGGAGCGCGATCAAGAAAACCGGCGTCGGGGACGGCGACACCATTTCGTTTCACCATCACATGCGGAATGGCGACGCGGTGGTCAACATGGTGGTGCAGGAGCTGGCCCGCATGGATATCAAGGATATCACGCTGGCGCCGTCGGCACTGTTTCCCGTCCACGAGCCGCTCATCCAGCATATCCGGGACGGCGTGGTGACCGCCATACATGGCAGCATGAACGGACCCGTCGGCGCCTTTGTATCCAAGGGCGGCAAGCTGAAGGAGCCCAACGTGCTTCGCTCCCACGGCGGCCGTGCCCGTGCCCTTGCAGCCGGCGACCTGCATGTCGACGCGGCGTTTCTGGCCGCACCCATCGCCGACGACTACGGGAACTGCAACGGCTGCCTGGGCGAGTCCGCGTTCGGGGCGATGGGGTTTCCCTACGCGGATGCCATGTACGCCGACAGCGTTGTCGTGGTGACCGACAACCTGCAGCCCTACCCGGTGGCCCCGGTCTCGATTTCGCAGACCTGGGTTGACTACGTCGTCGAGGTGGACTCCATCGGCGACCCGAGCGGCATCAAGACCGGCACCATGGAGATCACCAGGAGCCCGTCGCGGCTGCTGATGGCCGAGCACGTCGTGCAGCTCCTGGCGGAGGTAGGTCTGCTCACCGACGGGTTTTCGTTTCAGGCGGGCGCCGGCGGCACCTCGCTGGCGGTCACCAAGTTTCTGCATGACTACATGCGGGAGCATGACATCGTGGGCAACTTCGTCATGGGCGGCATCACCGGCTTCGTGGTCGACATGCTGGAGGACGGCACCATCGACACCATTCTCGACGCGCAGAGCTTCGACCTCCGGGCGGCGGAGTCGCTCCGGACCAACATGGCCCACATGGAGGTCCCCCATATCATGTTCGGGGATCCGCACACCGGCGGCTGCATCGTCGACCGGCAGGACGCCTGCTTTCTCGGCGCTACTGAGGTCGACACCAGCTTCAACGTCAACGTAAACACCCATTCAGACGGCATGCTGCTCCACGGCATCGGTGGCCATCAGGATGCCGCCTCGGGCTCCGATGTCACCGTCATCCTGGCCCCTCTCATCCGGGGGCGCATCCCCGTGGTCCGGGAAAACGTCACCACGGTGTCCACGCCGGGCGACGTCGTCGACGTCATCGTAACAGATAGAGGTATCGCCGTCAACCCGGCGCGGGACGACCTGCTCGACAGGGTGCAAAACACGGATCTCGACGTCGTCGACGTCGAAACGTTGCAGGAGGAGGCAGCGCGCCTCTGCGGCACGCCGAAGCAGCCGAACCTGGGCGACGACGTCATCGCCCTGACCGAGTACCGTGACGGGACAACGCTGGACGTGGTACGCAGCGTGAAGGGATGGTAATGCAGCGCTGGCTGGTGGCGGCGGTTATTGTTGCAGGTGTCGTGGCAGCCGGTGCCGGGTTTGTCTACTACCGGGACATGTCGGCTATCCGGGATGTTGAGGTTATTGTTACCGGCGCGCGGCTGTCGGATGACTATCTCGCCGAGATTTTCCGGAACGCGTCGCTCACCGTCACCATCCACATGCAGCTGTACAATCCCTCCGGGCGTGACATCTCCGACATGGGCACCGACTTTGATGTCGACATCGGGAGCACACATGTGGGCACCGGCGGCTTTTCCGGTGTCGACGTGGATGCTCATGGCCGCGCCAACAGGACCATGAACGTGACGCTGTCGCTCGTCAACGTGACCGCTGGATTGCTGGACGCCATCAAGGAAAAACAGTTTTCCATTACGCTGGACGGCCGGGTGAGCGGCGACGTATTGTACGGCCTGATGACGTTCCGGCAGTCGTTTACCGCCAGCTACGCGTTTCCCTGATACGTGTAGCGGAGCAGTGCCGCCACGTGTCCGAAGCTCTGCAGGGATTCCTCGTCCAGCACTTCGACGGTGGCATCGGTCCGCTCGGCGAACTCGATGATCTCCTCGACGACGTCGACCTTTGACACGGGCTGACCGCAGTTGCTGCATGTCGCCGCCACGCCCGTTTTGACAAGCTGGCATCGCTCGCATATCCAGCCGGGCAGCCGGTAATCCTTTTCGACGAGCAGCACCTCCACCTGTCCGTTCCGGGCTGCCTGCTGCACTGTCTCGACGCCGTAGGCCGCCAGTCCGTCGGTCAGCACCTCTTTTTTGAGCCGGGCCACCAGGTCCTCGTGGTGCCGCCGTTCATGTGCGGCTGCCTTTTCGAGGGAGGCCTGCAGTAACTCCCGTTCGTCGTCCATCTCGGTGTCGATGACCGCCACGACCCGCTCCTGTATGTGGCCGGGCAGCTGGTTGTGAAACTCGTGTTTCGCCTGGCCGGGCCCGGCGATGATGAGCGGGCCGTCGGGCAGCATCTCGGCCACCTCGTCATAAAACCGTTTGATGGCACCCGTCCGGATGCGCTGGAAGCGGGCCTGCGACCAGCCGCCCTTGCTGTGCTTGCTCTGTATCTGCGTGGACAGCTCCTCCTGCACGGCTACCTCGCTGCAGGAGACATCGTAGAGCCTTGCGTGGTGATGGTTGAGCAGCAGCAAAGAAAACGCCTGCCATTCGTCGGCGAGCGCTGCCAGGGGCCGGATGTAGGGCGACGAGTCCACGATGAGCGCGTTGTCGGGCATGGTGGTGGGCTGCATCGCGTAGAAAAAGTCATGCTGGCTGGAGGCGAATAGGGCGACGGGGCCGCTCTGCCCGTCGAGGTATTCCTGGACGTGTTCCATGGTTGCATCGAAGTTTTCCCGGGCTGCTCTGTCGAGCGCGCGATGTATCGCTTTTGTCCGCCGGCGGAGGAATCGCTTGTCGCGGCCGTCGTAGTAGATGCTGACGTATGTGTCGTTGCTTTGCTCGTCGTATATGTCTGACAGTTCGTGGAGTGCCTGGCTGCATGATGGCATGGATACAAGAAGGATGGCCGGCTATTTAATGCTGCTCGTTATGGCTGCCGGAGCTGCTCGAGCTGCTGCTCCAGATTGTCGAGCTGTTGGCGGGTTGCCGAGCGGAGTTCTTCCAGCCCGGTGGCCGTGTCGCCGTTGGTTTCGCATTCCTGGAGCATCCCGTTGAGGCGGGTGAGGCTTTTCTGTACCTTGGCGTGTTCCTCTTTGAGCATTTCTTTCTGTCTGGTCCGCGTCGAGGTCGCCTGCCCCATCGCTATATAGAGTATATAGAGATATATATTTATTGCGGTTTGGGGGGGGGGGAGGGTCAGGTGAACTGGTCCAGCCGGGCCTGCCCCGATGGCTCCTCCACCGCCACGGACGTTTTTGCCTCGCTCCCGGATGCATCCGGCTGCCCCCGCATCGCCGTGTTCTGCTCCCGGCCTTCGAGCTCCCGCTTCAGGCGGAGTATCTGCCGGTACATCTTTTTCTCCTTGTTCTTGCTGCTCCAGTAATAGGCCTCATCCCGCGAGCCCTTCATGATCAGGATGACCACGTTGCCGGGCAGGCCGTCCCGGGCGGTACGACCCCGCCGCTGGATGTGCCGTATCGCCGACGGGACGGGCTCATAGAACAACACGAGCGAGGTCGCCGGGATGTCGATGCCCTCCTCTCCGATGCTCGTCGACACCAGGACGTTGAACGCGCCGCCGGCGAAGGCCTCCAGTGTCCGCTTCTGCTCCGCCTGGCTCATACCCGCGCCGCTGATCTTCGCCTGGCCGACGAACTTGCGGGCCTCGACGCCATCCATGGCGTTGAGCTCCCTGGTGAGCAGATCGATGGTATCCCGGTACTCGGCGAACACCATCACCCGTCCATCGGGATGTTCCCGGAAATGCGCCCCGAGCAGCTCCCTGGTTTTCTCCAGCTTCGGCTGCCCGGCATCGGTGGACAAAATCTCGCTGCGGATGGCCCGATACAGCTTTTTCTTCCGTATCCGGCCGGCCGCCTTGGA
>CAZQNC010000097.1:0-3815 GCA_964594625.1 uncultured Thermoplasmatales archaeon
TTACCATCGTGGGCGGCTGCCACAACAGCCAGTTCAACGTCAGCGTGCTCAACCTCCTGAAAATCAGATGGCTCCAGGAAACCGTGGACGGGCAAACGTTCACCCCGGAATGCTGGGGATGGTGGCTGACCCGCAAGTTCGACGGGGGCGCAGTTGCGACCGTCGCCAACACCGGGTACGGCTACGGGCAGCCCGGCGAAGACTGCCTGAAACAGCGCGGCCGCTACATGGAGCTCATGTTTTTCAAAAGCTACGCTGAAGGTACCGACAGGCTGGGGATGACACATGCCCAGGGTCAGACCTATTATATCCACGCGTTTCCGCCGATGGACGACCGCGTCGACTGCAAGATCGTGCAGGAATGGGTGCTGCTCGGTGACCCGTCGCTCAAAATCGGCGGCTACCCCTAAAACAGGGTTCAGTCCCCGATGCGTTCCTTTGCCTTGCCCATGCGCAGCACGACGAACACGGCGACGGCAGCCAGCGCAGCCAGCGCATATTTTTCCATGCCGACGGTCATGCCGATAACGCAGGTAATCCAGATGCTGGCCGCGGTGGTGAGACCCTTCACGCCCGAGCTGCCGGAGGAAATAATTGAGCCAGCGCCCAGAAAACCGACGCCGACGATGACACCCTCCATGAGACGGGCCTGCGCCTCCTCTGCCTCGAAGTAGGTGGCCACGATGGTGATGACGCAGGCGGCCACGCATACCAGGATATGGGTGCGGATACCGGCCGGCTTGTCCGCCCACTCGCGCTCGAAGCCGATGACGGCGCCCAGCGCCAGCGCGACGGCTATCTGTATGACCTGGTCCAGGGTCAGCGCCGTAATGTCCCACATCTCAGGAGACAAACAGGAGGAGGATATAAATGGTTACCGGCCTGCTCGCGCGTTGTCCCGGGCCGGCGGTGCCATGAACCCGGGGCCGACGGGCTGCGTGATGGTGCCGTCGAGAATCCCGTCGATGTTTTCCATGTCCTGCCGGCTGAGATGCCAGCCCATGACGTCGCTGACCGGTTCCACCTGCTCTGGTTTCCGGGCACCCCAGAGCGCGATGCCGTCATGCCGGTCGAGCAGCCACCTGACGGCGAGATGGAGCACCCGCCTGTCGTGGCGTTCCCGGGCCAGCCGGTCGAGCCGGCTGACTGCTTCCAGATATTGACGGTAGCGGGGCGGCTGAAATTTGGGGTCCGTGTTCCGGAGGTCGTCGCCCTCGAAGGTGGTATCCATGTCCATCTTTCCGGTGAGGAGGCCGCGGCATAATGCCCCGTAGGTGAGCGGCGTGAGGTCGTGCCCGCGACAGTAGGGCAGCACATCGTCCTCGGCGTCGCGCTCAAAGATGTTGTACGGGGGCTGGGACGTATGCAGTGGCGCTGCCTGCCTGAAGGCGTCCATCTGCCGGGGCGAGTAGTTGCTGACGCCGATGGCTCTGATAAGGCCCTCCTCGTGGAGCTCGTGCATCACCGCAGCCGTTTTCTCGAAGGGTACCAGCGGGTCGGGCCAGTGTATCTGGTAGATGTCGATGTAGTCGGTCTGCAGCCGCTCGAGCGAGGCGTGGATTTCCGTGCGGATGCGCTCAGGTGACGCGTTGCGGTGGATGTCGCCGTCGTGCCATTCGAGGCCCGCCTTGGTGGCGATGACGACGTCGTCACGGGCGCCATATTGCCTGATGGCCTGGCCGACGATGCGCTCCGATGCCCCGAAGCCATACACCGGGGCGGTGTCGATGAGGGTTATGCCTCTGTCCAGCGCGGCGTGGATGGTCTCGACGGCCTGCCGCCGGTCGGTGCCGCCCCACATCCAGCCGCCGATGGCCCAGGTGCCGAGGCCGATGCGGGATGCGGTGATATCGGTGCCGGGGATGGCTACATGTTCCATGTTTTCTTTATAGCCGGCATGGTTTAAAAAGGTGGGGAGTAGCATAATAAACCCGGGTGCGTATTGAAGCGAGGTGGACATATATGGGTGACATCGTCGTGGGCACGTGCGGCTACGGCTACTACCGGCCGCCGATGGGATGGAAGCAGCGCTATGAGAGCAAGCTGCAGGCCTTCAGCCACGTGTTTCCGGCCGTGGAACTCAACAAAACGTTTTACAAGCTCCCCATGGCCCGGACCGCCCGGCGCTGGCACCGGGAGGCAGCCGACGATTTTGTTTTCACCGTGAAGGCATGGCAGGCGCTCACCCATCCGACGAGCAGCCCGACCTGGCGGAAGCGCAAGGAGGGGCTGACCGGGCAACAGAAGGAGCATTTCGGCTATCTGTGCCCCAACGACGAGGTGGTCGATGCCTGGCAGATGACCAGGAAGCGGGCGGGAGCGCTCGGCGCGCCGGTCTGCGTCCTGCAGACACCGGGAAGCTTTGACTGCACCGATAAACACGAAGAAAACATGCGGGAGCTGCTGGGCGGCATAGAACGGAGCGGCATCCAGCTGGCGTGGGAGCCCCGCGGCGACTGGAAGCGGCATCCCGGGAGGGTGCAAAGCATCTGCGACGACCTCGATCTCATCCACGTGGTCGACCTCATGCGGCGTGAGCCGGTATCGACGCATTCGACGGCATACGTACGGCTGCACGGGCTCAACGAGGATGAATACGACTACAACTACGACTATTCATCCAGCGAGCTGGAAGAACTCGCCGGTCGGGTCGACGAGCTCGCCGAGAAACACGAGCGGGTCTACTGCATGTTCAACAACGTCCAGATGTACGACAACGCCCGGCAGCTGATGGAGATGCTGTAGGCCTACCCAAAATAGTCCAGCAGCCCGGCTCTGCGCAGCCGCTTCTTCACCGGCGGATACAGCTTCACGGTTTCCTCCTCCAGCATCACCGACCCCAGCCCCAGGTCGACGAGCCGATCCAGCAGCCTGGCGGGATGCTGTTTGCGGGTCATCACCGCTATGTTGAAACTCATGGAGCTATCCCGCAGATGCTGCAGGGCCTGCATCTGCAACGAAAAGCCTTTTCTGTCGGCGCCGGTCAGCAGCGAAAACTCTTCCGGCGTACAGCCCTTCAGCGACACCCGGACGTGCAGGTTAGGAAACGCGGAAAGCTGCCGCACATAGGACGGATCTGCACCCAGCAGTACCCCGTTGGTCTCCAGCACAAACAGGAAAGAGGGGTCAAGTGCATTGAGCAGTCCGAGCAGATGACGGCGTCCCATGGTGGGCTCTCCACCCGATAGCCGCACTTTATCGTATCCATGCGAGGTAGCAAGCGAGGTAAGACGGTCAGCTACCGTTGCCGGCTCAAAAAAATCGCCTTTATTGGCGTGCCAGACCGTGGAGCCCGACCAGCAGAAGTGGCAGCGGAGGTTGCAGCCCACGACGTCGGCAGTGGCGATGCCGCCGTAGAAGCGGGTGGCCCGGAAGCGGTAATATTTTCGCTCTTTTCCCCTGGTTACATCTGCCTTCATTCGCTCTGACAGCGATAACGGGTCGTACACGGTTTTACAGGAAAAAGATGGTTTAACTGCTTTTCGCCGACGAATGGCCTATTTGTAAGCATAATGATAGCAAAGTTTATATACGCTGTTCTTTTTACTATATTGCTAGCAAATAGTTAGCATAATGCGCTATGGGCTGGCTTCCGGGGTAGAACGATGTTCAAAAAAAAATGGGCGGTGACGGCAATCGTATCCACAGCAATACTGCTAGCGGTACCGCTTTTCTCAGCCCTTGAAGCCACGCCGCAGACACTCTCCTCAGACACATCCTCCATCAATCCACTGCCCTACAATGACATTTTTGGCATCCTGTTCTCCTATATATTCAAATTACTCACACAACGCTTTGACAACGAGCCACCCAAC
>CAZQNC010000097.1:3915-5517 GCA_964594625.1 uncultured Thermoplasmatales archaeon
TAACACTGTCCTGGACCGGCACCGACCCCGACCACGACCCATTAAGCTACACCGTATTCCTTACATCAAACGATGGCCGAGAACTAACCTATCAGACACATCTCAGCCGTGTGAACGTCACGCTGGCATACAACACGAGTTATTCATGGTATGTTGTCGCATCCGACGGCGAGGCGGTTACCCGGAGTGACACGTGGACGTTCAGCACATGTAAAAATGTATCCGAAGGCTCTGACAGCGAAAAATACAGGACAAACTGGACAATCATCGTGTACCTGGACGGGGACAACAATCTGGATACATATGCGCAAAAGGAATTGAACGAGCTCAAGTCGGCAGAACTAAATGGGTCGGTTTCCGTCATCGTGCTCCAGGATGGCCAGAAAAACGGGGATTCACGCTGCCACACCATTGTAAACGGGTCATTTTCAGAAACATCGCTAGCTGAGATATGCCCGGAATGGGGTGAAGAGGTAAACATGGGAAGCGGAGAAACACTCAGCGTGTTTACCGATTACGCATTCCGGCATTATCCTGCCAAGCATTACATGCTGGAGCTCTGGAACCATGGCTATGGCTGGAGAGGTATCTGCAAGGATGAAACAAACAACGACAAACTAACGCTCCAGGAGATACAGAGTGCTCTGGCAACGGTTTACAGCAGCCGTCAGGAAAAAATAGATGTACTTACATATACCGCCTGTAAAATGGGTGGGGTGGAGACCGCCCACGGCTTGGACGTGTATGTTGACTACTTTGTTTCCTCCCAGGAATCCATGTCCGCAACGGGTCTGCCACATAAAAAAATCGTGGAGGCAGCCGGCAATATGTCGTCCGGATCAGCCATGGTAGAGTACATTGTTGATGTTTTCTCGGCGTTATACCAAGATGCACCGACTGCCACCATCGCCGGATGGGATCTCGCCCATATGGCCAACCTATCCGCATCGGTGGATATGTTTGCACATCTTCTCTCAAATGCTAGTCATATAAGCAGCAGCGTCATCTCGAATGCCCATGAGCAGGCGGAATCGTTCGGCGGGGTAGGGTACAGAGACCTCTACGATTTTGCCCGGCTGATTGAGGAGTTATCTGGAGACGTCGCTATTGATGATGCAGCCCGGGGTGTTATCGACAACGTAACTCGTCTGACCTGTGCTGAATGGCACGGGGACCAGCATCCGGGCGCCCATGGAATCAGCATCTATTTCCCCTCGTATTATCTGTCTCAGTATGAAGATACCTCGTTTGCCGAGGACACGTTCTGGGACGAATTTTTACAAACCTACGCATAAAGTGTGTGGTAAATCCCGGCCAAAACCGGGCAAAACAGCGTTAATACACGTATAAACCATCGTTTTGCTATCAAAAAAGCAGCAATATGGTTTTTAAGGGGGAAAAAAAGTATACGGGAGAAACCTTTAAATACAACTTTTTTGCTCTCTTGAATTAACCTTTATTAAAAGGGTGAGGACAATGCAAAATTACGCAAAGGGGAGGCTCTCGCCTCAAAAAGCGGCAGGTATTGCTACACTGATGCTAACCGTTGCTCTTGTATCGATGTTGTTAGCCACAATGTGGGGTTCGACAACAGATATCGGC
>CAZQNC010000098.1:0-5490 GCA_964594625.1 uncultured Thermoplasmatales archaeon
GCCTGCTACATGACAAAAAAAATACAGACGAAAAACCGGCAAATCTGTAACCACCTCTGCCATACGTTGCGCACTTCCAACGACTTTAAATAGTATATAAACTATATTTATAAATGTTCGCGTCAACAGGACGTGCCGGATGGTAACGCTCATATAACCCATATCATATATAAAGGCGGAGGTGACAGTACCGCCGGCAGCCATGCCGCGCTCCATCTCCGGGTGCGGCGAGGGCCATGTGCCGGGGTTACTCCATGCAGAACGAGCGTATATCGTGGGGTCGAAAGGCACGTGCCTTCCTTCTTATGACCAGGCCGGAGCTCGCCGTCATGGCCATCGTCAGCGTGTACATCGGCGCCGGCGGCATTATCTCGACGGATATCCTGCTGGCCATGCCCGCTGTTTCGCTGATAACCGCCGGCAGCATGGCGTTCAACGACTACTTCGACCGGGACCTCGACCGCCTCGCGCATCCGGACCGCCCGGTCCCCGCCGGCGTGGTGTTCCCCCGGGAGGCGCTCTGGTTCTCCGTCGCATTGTTTGCCGTCGCCGCGACCTTCTCCCTGCTCATAAACCCGTGGTGCCTCGCCCTCGCCGCCTTCGGCATAGCGTTCCTGGTGCTCTACGAGACGAGGTTCAAGCGGCAGGGGTTCATGGGCAACATCGTGGTGGCACTGCTCTCCAGCCTGGCCTTTACCTACGGGGGCACGGCCGCGGGGCATCCCGGGGACGCCGTGCTGCTCTCCATCATGGCCTTCTTCGTCATCCTGGGGCGGGAAATCCTGATGGACACCCGCGACATGTCGGCTGACACCCGAGAGCGGTTCACGCTTCCCATGCGAATCGGGCAACGGGCAGCCGTCAGGGTCGGCAGCGCCTTTACCGCGGTACCCATCATCCTGACGCCGCTCCCCGTCGCATGGGGCATTCTCAGCCGGTGGTATCTCGTGCTGTACATCCCCGCCGCCGCGCTTCTCGCCTACGGCATCTTCGCCGCCCTGCAGGACACGGAGGAGGCCGGCTACGCCTCGGACCTGTTCCGCATGGCGATGGCCATAGCCCTCGGTGCCTTCTACCTGGGTGTCGCCCTGTAACCCCGGAAAAGCCACGTTTTTAAAGCAGCCCTCGTTACCATGACATGAAGGCCGTCGCCTTTAACGGAAGCGCCCGCCGGGAGGGCAACACGGCCCTGCTGCTCGACGCGGTGCTGGAGGAGCTGGAAGCCGAGGGCATTGAAACCATGACGGTACCGCTGGCCGGACATGATGTCCGGGGCTGCACCGCCTGCTACCGGTGCTACGAAAACAGGGACCGGCGATGTGTCATCGACGACGAGGTCAACGGATACATCGCCCTGATGGCCGAGGCGGACGGCGTCATCCTGGCCTCCCCGACCTATTTCGCCAACGTATCACCGGAGCTCAAGGCGCTCATCGACCGCGCCGGCCTGGTCGCCCGGGCCAACGACGACATGTTCCGGGGAAAGGCCGGCGCAGCCGTGGTCGCCGTCCGGCGGGCGGGCGCCCTTCCCGTCTTCGATGCCATCACCCATTTTTTTCTCATCAGCCAGATGATTGTGCCCGGGTCATCCTACTGGAACCTCGGCGTCGGCCGCGATCCCGGCGACGTCGCCGGCGACACGGAGGGCATGGAAACCATGCGGACGCTCGGCAGAAACATGGCCTGGC
Source organism: uncultured Thermoplasmatales archaeon (assembly GCA_964594625.1). Classification (GTDB taxonomy): domain Archaea; phylum Thermoplasmatota; class E2; order UBA202; family DSCA01; genus CAZESS01. Next base: position 1,689 of record CAZQNC010000098.1, read on the forward strand.
TGCTCAGACGGCTGCACGACCGACCCCGGTAATGCAATATATTTATAAACAAAGGGATGATATGGAAACATGAAAAAGCTGTTGGTTTTATTGGCAATCGGCATTTTTGTGGCGCCGGCGCTGCTCACCACGGCTCCGGCAGCCGCGGATGACCCGGCAGAGCAGGTCACCGCGGAGATACAGCAGGTCAGCCCCACGGGCATCACCACCCGCACCCTCACGCTTGACGCGGACGAGGCCGCGGCGGTCGAACGCGACATCGCCAACGACGACGTCGACAGCGCCATGGCCCGGCTGGGCATCAGCTTCGACATCGGGTTTTCAAACCTCATATTCAGCTACGGCAGGGGAGAGGTCTACGTTCCCTTCGCGAGGGATTGCGCGCTGCTCAGCCCCGAGAACGGCTTCCTGTTCCGGTTCATCTTCCGACCCATCTTCTTCAACTACCACGACGGCGGCATGACCCTGGTCAAGTTCGGCGCCAACTACTTCTGGAAAGGCAAGACGGTCCGCGACTTCGGATTCATGCTCGGCGACCAGGCCGGCATGATGCTGGGCTTCTACGGCACCCACGTCAAAATCCCCTGGCTGCTCCGGCCCGACACCCATATCTTCGTCGGCGGCAACCTGATGACCGTCGGCTACAACAAGTTCCTGTAGGCACCCGGCGCTAGCGACCGTGCCGCATGCCCCAGGGCGCCCACACGGCTCCCTGCAGCCCGCCCATGATGAGCAAGGCGATGATGAACACCGCTATGTTCTGGTATATGCTGTAGCCATCGGCATAGAGGTACAGCCATCCAGCCAGGAGCAAAAATACCGCCGGCACGCTGACCGCCGAAAAAGCAACGCGCCACCGGAACCCCCGCGTTTTCATCATCCGTATCCCCTCAGGTTTCCGTCGCCAGCCCCATATCGTCCACAAGATCCCGAGCAATCCGGCCACCGCCAGCAACGACAGCAGCACGATGGCCACGTTCTGGTAGCCAGAGTACTCGGATGCATAAAAAATAAGCCACACCAGCAGAAACACCAGCCAGCCCACGCCGCCGAGAATCGACAATGACACCCGCCAGCCCATGCCTTCTTTCACATGCCGCCCCGGCCACTCGTCCTCCCACCGGTCGTCCACTCCTCCCGGCACATCCTCATGGCCAGTCATCCTGCACCTCACCGGCGAAACGCTCCACGGCGGGACGCCATCCCTCCTTTTTTATCATCGAACGGCTGACAGCCAGCGTGGCCACGGGCTGCCGGCCGCAGCATTCCTGCATGTCGGCAAACGTCCCGGCGGTGTTATCCCCGCCGGCGGTACAGAAAAACGCCACCTCCGGCAGGTCATCCCGATGCATTTCCAGAAAGCTTCTCACCGGCGTGGACATGGTCCCCGCCCAGACCGGCGTGCCAATGACAACGAGGTCAAAACCGGCGAGGTCGTGCTCCAGCGGCATCAGGTCCGTGGTCTCACCCCGCGAGGCCTGCTTCCCCGAGCGAAGCCAGCCCAGCAGACCGGAGCGCTTCTGGGTGTCAACGATGCCCTCGGCCGGGCAGGACAGCCTGTCCGCCAGCGCTTCGGCCACCATCTCCGTGTTCCCCGTCCTGGAGTAGTAGACAACCAGCGGTTTCATACCCCGCTATAATCCGTATGGATATTTAAATTGATTTCTCGCCGAGCAGCGTCGAAAACCGCAAGCTCTTCGGTGAAAAACTCCCAAAATTAAGGAGTTCTGGTATTGCGTGCTTTGGCAAAACGGATTAATGCAACAAGCAATTTGGGTAGTTTGATGTAGGGCAAAATAATCATTATCAAGAAGATACTCATGGGACATAGTCTGAAGGGAGACGTGGACCTGAATCATTATAACGCCCAATAAGAAGAAGACCTCAAGCGAATCTATAACAACGTAAATATCACCGTTTTACTTTAATATGTTACGAAATGTGAGGGGGGTCAGTACCTAACCATTGCTACCCCCGCTATTTGGCACATTCCAACAGAGGCGAGAATGCCCTATTTCGTAACGGTAGATACCCCTATTTTGACAGCCATTCACCGACTTTGTTTGTATTGATGGGTTTAGAAAAAATAAAGCAACTTATTTTTATTAACCGTTAGATTTTGTGAATATGGTCTTATGTTTCTTCTTACAAAATTGCAAGAATTCTTTGATATCATCTCTTCCTACAGCTTCACAATAACTAAGCAGGGTTTCTATATTCTTTCTCAGTTCCTTATTAGAAGTTTCCATTGTAGCGAATAATAAATCTCTAAGATAATGTTCAGGAATATCCATATCTTTTCCTTTCTGAAAATACCTTTTGTATAACTCATGTTTTTGTACTTCGTAGAGAACACCTTCCATTTTTGCTCTCGTATCTTTTTTTCTTTTATTTATGGCTTGGCGGTCCTTCCTATCCGTTTTTAGTTTGTTTTGGATTTCCTCAAGTTTTTCTAATCCTCTATTAGTAAATTGAAAATTCGATTTGATTGTGCCCCGCAAATAGGGTATGCTTTCATCATTTTTTTCAGTAAATGTTCCATATAATCTTTGCACCTCTCTAGCAACCCTTCGAGCATCTGGCCATTGAGGATATCCTGGAAGGGAAAAGCTTGCTGGGAATAATGTATAACTTTCTGCTACTAAGTTCTCAAATGTTGTTTCAATTCCTTTTTTTTGAAGAGAAAATACAGCATACAAAATGAGATCAGTAAGAGCTAAATTTCTATAGCGCTCTTCATTAAAAGCTTCCGTATCTTTTTCTTCCTTATCATGACCAGCCATAGTTATCCGTTATCCTGTTAAGACCTTTTTTAGTGCTTGATTTTCTACATATTTATCGTGTATTTGAGGGGAATATGTTTTTCTGAATCGATTAAATTGTCTCCGGTAAGCTGCCCTCTTGTCCCCCAAACTATAAACTTCCCCTCTTCGGTCTAATTCTTCTACCAACATATTACAAAATCCTTCTGTTATCAATTCAGCAAAAAGAATTTGGCAGGGTAATTTGCCTTCATATTCGCCATCTCCGAAGTACTTAGCAACAGTTTTCTCTTTAGTAAAAATCGTTATAACATGATTGCCATAGCTTACTCTCTGCGTCGGATTTTCTGTGGTAGTATCGTATTTTATATCCTCGATTAAACCACTTTTTCTAGGTCTGGGTTTTGTAGAGGTAATTTTAATTTTGGCTACTGCTTCCTTCTGTCCCATCTTAGCGATTACGTCTCCTTTAACATTTGCTTTTTGGCCACCAACCTTTATTTTCCTCTCCACCACCTTTTTTCCTGGCTCCACCTCTACTTGTTTATCATAAACAATAATATCCTCGTGATTTGAGGTTATGGCGATTGTCTGAGTATTTTCTAATAGATTTGTGTCAATTTTTAGGTTTATAGATTTCTTCTTACCTAATTTTATTTTATAGGAACTAGGGACAAAACTAAAACCATCTTGAGGATATTGTTCAGATGGATATATTTCTATTGTTGCCTCTGCTTGCCGGATTTTGCCTTCTTTATCTTCAACTTTTGCTATAATTTTGCCCTTCTGATAGGGTTCCTTACCAATTGCATCAATTCTAATATTTGCTATGCCATTTTCTTCATCAATTTCACTTGATGCAATTGGATATTCTTTTCGCAGGATGTGTATATTTTCGTTGTCGGTCTCTACTTTTATTTTTTTATAACTTGGAACTAGCCCAGGGGTTTCCGTACGCAACAATAACTTTTTTTGTTGTTTCTCTTCTAGTGTCTTGACAATTTAGTTTTTAGACAACATTTACATACTCCTTCGGTATC
>CAZQNC010000099.1:0-5476 GCA_964594625.1 uncultured Thermoplasmatales archaeon
CGCCTGCTACATGACAAAAAAAATACAGACGAAAAACCGGCAAATCTGTAACCACTCCAGGTAGACCCAAAACTGTTTCCCCAAGTTATTTAATGGAGGAACGGATTAAGAGGTACGAGTTGGGAAGTATGAACAAAACCCATTTTGCACATATTTTGGTACCAGAGAGAGCAGACCATCCCGAACGAAGCCATGCAACGCTGGAACGAGTCATAGAGGTCCTCGACAACGTCCTCGGCGACCAGGCAGCGCCACACGTACAGCAGCTCAAACAACGGCTCGACGTCGACAAACGAGCGCCGCTGAACATGGAGCAGGCACACGCCGTCGCCGCCGTACTCGACCAGGCAGCCCTGCCCCACCACGTCACCAGGGAAATAATCGGGCAGCTCCGGGAATCCGAGATAGCCACCGCGGAAGCAAAGGAGCTCCACCGACGGTACAAGACACCTGTATCAGCATTGGAGGAAGACATCGTCCCCGTCCGGGGAGACGGCTGCTGGATACGCGACACCCACGGCGAATGGTATCTCGACATGGACAGCAACTACAGCGCCACCAACCTGGGCATGGCCAACGAGGAACTCGCACGGGGGCTCTACAACCAGGCGAAGCTGCTGGTCTCGATGAAAGAAGACCGCGTCCAGATAGCCCGCACCCGGTTTCTCCGGGAAATCGGGCAGATGATGCCCCCCGGACTGGAACACTTCTACTGGCAGAACTCCGGGGGTGAAGCGGTCGACAAATGCATCAAGTTCGCCAAAGCCTACACCGACAGCAAAGACGTCATCGCCTTCAAAAACGGCTTCCACGGCCGGACGCACGGTGCCGTCGCCGTGACATGGAACGAGGACTACCGACGGCCGTTCCACCTCCACGAGGAAGACTGGGTGCACTTCGCCGACTTCAACGACATCGACTCCGTCCGAGAGACCATGGATCAAAGCGGCGCCCGGACCATCATCATGGAAATGGTGCAGGGCGAAGAAGCCGGCAACACCCCGGCGGAGCAGGACTTCATCGACAGCCTCTGGCGTCTGGCTGATGAACGCAACGCGGTCATCATCGACGACGAAGTCCAGGCCGGATTCGGCCGCACCGCCGTCAACGAGGGCGACTGGTTCGCCTGCCAGAGCTACAACGTCACACCAGACATCATGGCCATCGGCAAATCATTCGGCGGCGGCTACCCCGTCACCGCGGTGGTCACCACCAGGGAGATATCAGACGCGATGCAGCCCGGCTGGGATGGCTCAACCTTCGGCGGCAACCCCATGGCCATGACCGCCGCGTTGATAGCAACGAGGCAGATGCGCCGCCACAACATCACGGGCAACGTCATCGACAGGGCAGCGCAGATGCAAGAGGGCTTCACCAGGCTCCAGCAGAAGCACCCCGTTATGGAGGACATACACGGACGCGGGCTCATGCTCGCCTTCTCCGTCGGCAGCCCCGACAACGTCGAAGCATTGCAGCATCATCTCCGCGAACAGCACGTCAAATCCACGCTGTCCACCGGGGAATACATCCGCTTCCTGCCGCCGACCATCATCAGCCAGGGCGAAACCTCGTTCTTCCTGCAGCAGCTCGACACGGCGCTCAACAACCTGTCCTGCTAACCCGGCAGGATAAAGCATATATGGCCTGTGGCTATATCGTTTAGGATGGCAACTGTCGACGAGATTCTGGAGGAACAGCGCGAGGAAGGCCGGCGTATCATCGAGCGGAGTTCGACCTCCCGGGAGCTGTACGAGGAGCTCAAAAAAGAATGCCCCCATGTTCCCGAGGAGGAAATCGTCCGCCTGTTCAAATCGGTGGCCGCCGGCACCAAGATGGTGGACAGCGCCATCGTCGCCGCTGCGCACAACATGGAATACAACGCGACGCATCCCGCCCGGGAGGACCGGCCCTGGATAGACCTGTTTTTCACGGACACCGCCCGAGACCTTATGTCGCCCGAAAAGCTCATCAAAGACCGGGAGCTCTACCGGGAATACATCGAGATGATCAGCGGGCTGGAAGCCAAATATGACGAGGAGGAGCAGCCCGACCTCTCCATCTTCAGACGGCAGACGACGGTGTTCCTCAAAGACCACGTGGAGTGAAACCGTGCGAATACAGCGCCATCCCATCCTCGACTTCGACCGTCGCCACCGGTTTACTTTTTCATACAACGGCGAGCCCGTCACTGCCTACGAGGGCGAAAGCATCGCCGCGGCATTGCACGCCGCCGGGGTCAACGTGCTCTCGCGGAGCGTCACACATGACCGCCCCCGGGGGTTCTTCTGCGGCATCGGGAAATGCTCGTCGTGCCTCATGCGGGTCGACGGCATCCCCTCCGTTCGCACCTGCATCGTCCCCGCCCGGCAGGACATGACAGTGGAATCCGCGCAGGGACGGCTCCCCGAGGCCTCCTTCGAGTCACATACCCCGATAGATATAGCGGTGGAGGTGCTCGTCGTCGGCGCCGGGCCGGCGGGCATGATGGCGGCCGTGGAGGCGGCCGGCCACGACAGCCGGGTATTGCTCGTCGACGAAAACCCACGGATGGGCGGACAGCTCGTCAAGCAGACGCACAAGTTTTTCGGCTCAAAGCAGGAGCGGGCGGGCACCCGGGGCGTCGCCATCGCCCGGGAGCTCGAAGAACAGATAGCCTCGCATGTCGAAAAAGGCCGGGTTGACACCTTGCTGCAGACCTCAGCGTTCGGCTACTACGGCCACAGCAACGATGGACATGTCATCGCGGCTGCCAACCGCATGGAAAACCAGCTGTACCGCATCAAAGCACGGCAGGTGGTCATCGCCACCGGGGCCATGGAAAACATGCTGGCGTTTCCCGGCAACGACCTCCCCGGCGTCTACGGCGCGGGCGGCGTCCAGACCCTGATGAACGTCTACGGCGTCAGACCGGGGCGGCGGGTGCTGATGGTCGGCGCCGGCAACGTCGGGCTCATCGTCTCCTACCAGCTTTTGCAGGCCGGCGTCGACGTCGACCGGGTCGTCGAAGCCATGCCCCGCATCGGCGGCTACCATGTACACGCGGCGAAGCTCCGCCGCCACGGCGTTCCCATCCAGACCCGGCATTCCATCCGGGAGGTCTACGGCGACGGCCAGGTGGAGGGCGCCACCATTGTGGAGCTCGACGAAAACTGGAACGAGATACCGGGACGCGAGGAAGACGTGCCATGCGACACCGTCTGCCTGGCCGTGGGCCTGACACCGTCAGCCCGGCTGCTGTTCCAGGCCGGCGCAGTGCAGCGCTACATCCCGGCGGCCGGCGGACACGTCGCACTGCACAACGACCGGATGGAAACCTCCATCCCGGGCCTGTACACGGCGGGTGACACGTCGGGCATCGAGGAAGCCTCAACGGCCATGGTGGAAGGCAAAATCGCCGGGCTGGCAGCCGCCGACGCGGTGCGCGACATAGACAACGCCGAGGAATTGTTGCAGGACTACCATGACCGCCTGGCCGACATGCGGGCCGGGCCGTTCGGCGAAAAACCGCGAATGGCAAAAAACATCATACACGAGGAGGCAGACCATGCGGGAATATGAACGTACCGGCGTGCTATCCGAGGACATTTTCGACCTGCCAACGGAGGAGCAGCTCCGGAAGGGCGTGGCCATCGTGGAATGCGTGCAGGAGATACCTTGCAATCCATGTGTCGACGCATGCCCGACCGACGCCATCACCATGGAGGACATCAACGCGCCGCCCCACGTCGACTACGAGGCCTGCATCGGCTGCGGGCAATGCGTCGCCGTCTGCCCCGGCCTGGCCTGCTTCGTCGTCAAGACCGAGAACGACCACGCGCTGATCACCCTGCCATACGAGATGCTTCCCCTGCCAGAGAAGGGTGACCACGTTGCAGCGCTCAACCGCCACGGCGAGCAAGTGGGCACGGCGGTCGTCCGCAGCGTCAAAAATGATGACACGCCCGTCATAACCGTACAGGTGGCGAAGGAGCACGCGATGCAGGTCAGGGCCATCGAGGTGGAGCCATGACCACGATAATCTGCCGATGCGAGGACGTCACCGAGGCGGATATCCTTGAAGCCATCGGGGACGGCTGCCAAACGTTGGACGAGCTCAAATACCGGCTGCGCCTGGGCATGGGCCCCTGCCAGGGCCGTACCTGCCTGCTCCTGGCAGCCCGCATCCTGGCCAGGGAGACCGGGCAGTCCATCGAGGAGCTGGCATGGCAGACAGCGCGGCCGCTGGTGGTCCCCGTGTCGCTGGGCACCCTGGAAGGTGAGCCCCATGATTGACCACGCCGATGCGGTCATCGTCGGCGGTGGCGTCAACGGCTGCGCCCTGGCCTACGAGCTCTCCAGGCGCGATGTCGACGTGGCCGTGGTGGAACGGGACATCCTGGCCAATGGAGCCACCGGGAGATGCGGCGCCGGCATGCGCCAGCAGTGGTCCACCCGGGAAAACGTGATGCTGGCCAAAAAAAGCGTCGCTATATTCGAGCAGCTGTCCGAGGAGCTCGGGGCGGACATCGGCCTCCGGCAGGGCGGGTACCTGGTCATCGTCCACGACGAGGAGGGCATGCAGCAGTCAAGGCGGAACGTCGAACTGCAGCGCTCCCTGGGCCTGGACGTCGAGCTGCTCGGCCGGGATGAGATAACGGATGTGGTGTCCGTGCTTGACGTGGAGGGCATGGACGCCATCGGCGCCACGTTTTGCCCCACCGACGGGCACGCGGACCCGTTCAAGACCACGTATGCCTACGCCGAGGCAGCGGAGCGGCAGGGCGCCCATTTCTGCCGGTTCACCAGGGTCGAGGACGTGCTCACAAAGGATGGTGAGGTCGCCGGTGTCAGAACAAGCAGAGGCGACATCGCCGCCGACTATGTGGTCAACGCGGCTGGGGCCTGGTCGAAGCAGGTAGCCGGGATGGCCGACGTGGCGCTTCCCAACGTGCCCTACAAGAAGGAGATCATGGTGACGGAGCGGATGGCCCGGGTGTTCGACGCCATGGTGATATCGTTCAAGGACGGCATCTATTTCAGCCAGCAGGAGGAGGGACAGGTGCTGGGCGGCATCCCGCCACCCGAGACGGTGACCGGCTACGATGACACCTCGACGCTGTCGTTTCTGCAGCACATGTCCAGCACGCTGGCACGCTATGCGCCTGTGCTCCGGCATGTCAAGGTATTGCGGCAGTGGACGGGCTACTACGACGTCACCCCGGACGCACGCCCGATCCTGGGCGAGGTCGACGAGCTCCATGGCTTCATACAATGCAACGGCTTCTCCGGCCACGGGTTCATGCTGGCGCCCATCGTCTCCCGCGTGTTGGCGCAGCGCATCGCCGGCGAGCAGCCAGAGGCGGACATCTCCGGTCTGCGCTACGACCGGTTCACCGAGGAAGACTTCGAGCGGGAGCAGTCCGTCGTCGGCTGAACGGTGCTACCATTATATTTATAAGCAATGGGTCTATTTCAGGTAGGAGATTTCATGTATTAT
>CAZQNC010000100.1:0-5339 GCA_964594625.1 uncultured Thermoplasmatales archaeon
ACCGGGCATTAAATACCCGGTTACCATGAAACAAAAACTAACAGTTCTACTGGTAGGGGCACTGTTTGTGTTAAGCGCATTCGCCACCCTTGCCGGGCCCAATACAGGATTTGAGAGCATCACCGACGCCACCCCTTCGGATACGGGGAGAAACGAGGCGTCTACCACGATGCAGACCATCCAGGTTGCCGCCCCGCAGGTTGCCACAGCCGAAACAGCCGCCACGGTCACCCTGGAAGGCGCGGAGTACACCCATGACGCGGGCTGCCCGATGCTTCCCTACGAGACACGCACCATGACCTTCCCGCTGGGCACCCACATCGTCGACGTCACGGCCACCGTCACCCATATAGAGACCCGTCAGCTGACAGACGATGTTGCACCGGCCGCCCCGGCGACGCCGCTCAACAGCGACAGCCCGGCTGAAGCAACGAAGGGCGCCATATACGAGAGCTCGGAGCCATATCCATCTGAATGGGTCCGCTGGCACGCGGTCGGCGGCATCCACGACGGGGAGCACGCAACCGTGCTTTCCATGCAGGTCTTCCCCGCCCGCTACACGCCGGCCACCGATGAGCTGCAGGTCGCCGACACCATCCAGATAACGGTGACATATACATCGCCATCCGAGCCGGTCGCCATTGGAGATTCCTACGACCTGCTCATCGTCGCACCGGGCGAGTTCACCGACCTGCTGCAGCCCCTTGTGCAGCACAAGGAAGACCACGGCCTGGCCACCAAGCTGGTGACCACCGACGAGGTCTACGCCGCGGCCCAGGGACGCGACGACGCCGAGAAGATAAAATATTACATCAAGGACGCCGTGGAAGACTGGGGCGTCCGGTACGTCCTGCTGGCCGGCGGCCTCAAATCACTGATAATGGGACAGGACTGGCACGTGCCGGTCCGCTACGTCCACAACGGCATGAGCTCGGAGCCCACCTATATCAGCGACCTCTACTACGCGGACATCTATAACGCCACCGGGGATTTCTGCAGCTGGGACACCGACCAGGACGGCGTCTACGGCGAATGGGGGTTCACCGGCAAAGACCAGATAGACGGCTACCCCGACGTATACGTCGGACGGCTGGCCTGCCGCAACACCCGAGAAATGGAAACCGTGGTCAACAAGATCATCACCTACGAGACCACGGCAGCCGGCTCTGAATGGTTCAACCGGGTCGTGCTGGCCGCGGGAGACACCTTCAACGACCGCTCCGGCGAAAACATCCTCGAAGGAGAGGTGACCACGCAGCGCACCGCCGACATCCTGGACGGCTTTGATCCAGTCAAGCTCTGGTGGTCGGAGGGCAACCTCAAGCAGTCAAAGATCGTCGACGCCATCAGCCAGGGCTCAGGGTTCGTCCACTTCTCGGGCCACGGCAGCCCCGGCATGTGGATGGGCAAGGACTTCACCGACGACCCCCATGGGGAATACATCCTCGGCCTCGAAATCTACCACATGCAGCTGCTGCAGAACGACGGCCAGTACGGCATCTGGGTCATCGGCGGCTGCCACAACAGCATGTTCAACGCCACGTTCCTGGACAGCGCCGTGGGCTGCATCCAGTCGCTCACCGGCAGCCCGACCTGGTACTGGATGCCGGTCCCCGAATGCTTCGGCTGGTGGCCGGTCAAGGTACGCGGCGGCGGCGCCATCGCCACCATGGGCTGCACCGGCCTCGGCCTGGGCAGAATCGGCGACACCAACCAGGACGGCGTCCCCGACTGCATGCAGTTCCTCCTCGGAAACCTGGAGCTCCGGTTCTTCGAGCAGTACGGCGACGACGGCGTCGACATCCTCGGCGAGGCATGGGGCAACGCCATCAGCGGATACAACGACGCGTTCCCGCCCATGGACGACCAGGCGGACATGAAAACCGTTCAGGAATGGGTGCTCCTCGGCGACCCATCGCTCAAAATCGGCGGCTACTGATCCCGCCCTCTTTTTCCCTTCCTTTTTTCCGATTTTTTTACACGATATATCCTGCGCCGCGAATTGTTTTTATAAACCAAGCCGATTATCCGATGCTGCAGGGGAAACGATGCTGGGAAATCTTGCCGAGGTTGCCATGCTGCTCGCACTCGGGTTCGGAGCCGGACTGTTCGTGGGCACCGCATCGGGCACCGCCGGCAGCATTCTGATTCCCAGCTTCACCCTGCTCGTCGGCTACGCGACGCCGGACGCCATCGGCACCAGCCTGGCCGTCGACTGCGTCATCGGAGCCGTCGCCGGCGCCGTCTACCTGAAAAACAGGCATGTCGACGTCCAGCCTGCGCTGCTGCTCGTGGCTGCCGCCCTGGCCGGCACGCTGCTGGGCAGCCGGTTTACCTCGTACACGCCGGAGGCCGGCCTCAACGTCATCCTGGGCTGCTTTCTCGTCGTCATCGGCATCGTGCTCATAAAAAACGGGGCGTCCAAAAACGTCAGCGTTATCTCCAGCAAAATCAGAGCGCGGTTTCTACGGCGACATCGGACGGCAACGTTTCTGGCGCTCGGCCTCGCCGTGGGCCTCATCAGCGGGTTCATCGGCATGGGCGGCGGCCGGATGCTGGCCGTCATCCTGATATTTGTCGTGGGCTACCAGATACATACGGCCATCGGCACCTCGCTCATATTGATGTTTTTCATCGCCGGTACCGGGGCTGTCAGCCATGCCCTCAGCCATGAAATCGTGCCCGGGGCCGTGGCCCTGGCCGCCCCGGCGGCGGCAGCCGGCGCCCTGGTCAGCGCCCATTACGCCAACCGGATAAACGAGGATACGCTGGCGCGGGTGGTCGGCGGTATCATCCTGGTGCTGGGCGCGTTCCTCGTGGTGAACCTGTTCCTGTAACGTTAGTCGTAGCCGAAGACGGCGCGGTACCGGGCGAACCGTTTTTCTATGTATCCCCGGAGGTGGGCCACGTCCCGGGACAGCGACAGATCCCGGGGCTCAATGAAGGCGTTGAACTGCCCGGGGTCGACGTCGTCCATGTCCAGATGGTCAAAAATTGTTTTCATGGTGTCCTCCGTGGTGCTGCACAGATCCTCGTACCGGACGTTGACATAGGTGTCGTCGTCCAGCCGGCCGACGTTGTCCAGATAGTAGCGAATGTAGCTGGCGCGGTGCTCCACCACGATGGCCAGTCCAAGCGGGAAATCGGGATGCAGCAGCGTCCTGCCCACCCGGGAGAGCACGGGGTTGTTCACCGCGTCGCGGGCCAGCGGCGAGATGAGCTCCGAGTAGACGGTGTCCTGGCTGACCAGGGTGCGGAGCGCCCGGATGGACGAGTTGATGACCGCCAGCGGATCACGGTGGATGAACACAAACCTGGCCCGGGGCAGCCGCTGTTTGATGAACATGAAGTTGGCGAAATCCCAGGGGTTTTTCAGCAGCAACGGCCTGGCATGGTCGCCGATGTACTGGATTTTTTTGCAGAGCTCCACGAAGACGTCGATGTTGCTCTCGTTGAGCTGGTTGAACAGATAGTTTTTTCCCAGCAGAAAGGCGTATTCAAGGGGCAGGTCGGCGTTCATCTCCAGGTTGTCGATGCCCCTGTCCTGATGGTTTTCCTGCCGGAGCAGCTCGTTGAGCTCCCGCTTCGCCCGGCGCTGCTCCTCCTCGACATGGTTGCGGAGCAGTTCGTTATAATGGGTGACATGGTACGTGGTAACCCCGTTGAACCGCCCGGTGGAGCGCATCATCTTGTACAGGATGGACGTCCCGGAGCGATGCAGCCCCAGGATGAACACGGGGGTGAAGTCGACGGCCCGGAGCCGGTCGAGATACGGGCTGTCAGGCCCGTCTTCCAGGCGGAACCGTCCCATGTCAGCGGGCATCTGCTCTGTCATAGGTTCCCCGGGGTTTATCAGGCCAGGCTATAAAACATTGTTCGTTGGCATAACCGGTAAACCTCCGGCTCGTTTCCCGGTAGGTCCCTTTGCCGGCTTTCCATGCCAGTATTATCCCCATACCCGGCCATATCCGGATGGATATCCGTCTGTCTGGTACGCCGGCGTCGGCTACCGACTTTTCCGTCTCAAAAAAAAGAAGGCAACAGCTGCCCCGAGAAGCTGAAGGGAAAACCCGGGGGTATCATCGCCTGCGTCTGTATGCGAGGAAACATTCACCGTCATGCTTTTGGCGCCGGCCAGCCCATCGGTATCGGTGACCGTCAAACGAACAATGTATTCGCCTGCTTCAGCGTAGCTGTGCGTAGGATTTTCCATGGAACTGGTGTTGCCGTCGCCGAAGTCCCACGTCCAGTTCACGATGGAGCCGTCTTCGTTATGTGACATGTCGGTGAAGAACACCGACGCGGATGGTGCCGGTACGTGTGGCGTCCATGAAAAATTCGCAACGGGAGATGTCAGCTTCCTCCCTCGCTGTATCGATATGTTCATACAGGAAACGGTGTCGTCGCCGTCGTTGTCCGTGACCTTTAGACACACGGTGTAGGTGCCGTCTTCGGGGTAGGTGGTCTGTGCTGTTTTGCCTTCGTAATGCCAGCCGTCGTCCGTCTGCCATCTCCAGCCGTATTGCACAATGGTGCCATCGGGGTCGAAAGACGCTGCAGCGTCAACAGTCAGGGAGCGGTTGTCAACCGAGATGGCAAAGGAGGAAACCGGAGCCCTGTTGCTCACAGAAACCATGGCTGTATCGTTGCTACTGATGCCGTCTCCATTGGTAACGGTCAATGTCACCTGGTAGACGCCGTTTTCCGTATATCGATGGGTGACAACGCGTCCCTGACCTGTGCTGCCGTCTCCGAATTTCCACGTCCAGCTGGTTACGGGCTCATCTGATGCCCCCTGGAAGGTAACGGTCTGCATCGTGGCGGGGTTCCGCGGCGTATATGATATGTTCACCGGGAGCGTCTGCTCTTCCATAATGATGTCGATGTTCTGGTATCCGCTCATATCAAGCGTTGTCGTGACACGGCCCGTCCAGCCTGTATGCCCTGCCGACCCGTTGGCTATGAGCGTGATGTGGTCACCGGGGTCCCAGGTGTACTCGCCCATGAACCCGACGTCGGTTTCATAGTAGCCGTATTCGTCGGCCTGCAGGTATGTTTTTTCTGATGTGTCCGTGTTCAGGATGGTGATGTTGACGTAGGCAGCGGGATGGTCGATATCCCCAAAGTAGGCGTATCCATCTATCACCTGCGGGGATGACTGCTGGCCCGCCGCAAGAGCGGGAACGACAGCCAGGATGACGCATACGCACAGCAGGTGGGCGGTTTTTATCATACCATCCTTGGTGCCATCATACACAGGTTATATGTTTCCATGCCATTCCCCGGGGGATGTGACGTAGACGAACACGCCGTCACCCTGCTCAATGGCAAAGTTTTTA
>CAZQNC010000101.1:0-5079 GCA_964594625.1 uncultured Thermoplasmatales archaeon
GTCGCCTGTGGCAGATTTCTGCACGGATTGCCGGTACGCCATCCACAAATCTTTAAAGCACGGCGCATTGCACAAGGCGTGATATACCTCGGCAAACTCAAGCTGCGCTGGTGCCACGCCTGCAACGTACCCGTGCTCGGCGACCGGTGCGGCCGCTGCCAGGGAGACACGGAGCAGGTACGGCTCACGCCGCCGGGAGACATCCGGCCGGCCTTCCAGCATGACAGGAAGCTGCTCCGGGAGGTCATCGAGCAGCAGTTCGGCGCCGCCCTCGTACCGGAGGTCGTGATTCTCAACGATGCCCCGGCCATCGACCGCATGGACGAGGTCATCTTCGACGGCCGGGTGGCCGGCACGCTCCGCTACGACATCAGCGAGCGACGCTACCGCTTTTTGCCCCGCATATGGTACGCCTCGCTGCTTGAACCCCGGCAGGGCTACGTGGTCGCCGATAAAGGAGCGGTGCAGCCGATCCTGAGCGGCGAAAACCTGATGGCACCCGGCGTGGTCGAGGTCAGCGACGACGTCGCAGAGGGAGACGAGGTCGTCATCTTCAGCCCGGAGCGCGAGGTCATCGCCGTCGGCGCCGCCCGGATGGACGCCGACGGGATGCGCCATAGCAATCGGGGCATGGCGGTCAAAGCCCGCCGCAAGGGCACCGCCGCGCCGTCGCAGCGGCAGCGACCTTCGTGGGATGACGTGCTGGCGGCCAACGCCGACGTCATGGACGACGTGGTGGGCGAGGCCGTCTCGTTCATCCGGAGCACCGCCGGGTCGCACGACGTCCCGCTGGCGGTGTCGTTCAGCGGGGGAAAGGACAGCCTGGCCACCCTTTTGCTGGTGCGCGATGCAGGCTACGCGCCCCCGCTTTTGTTCGTGGACACCGGCCTGGAGTTCGAGGAAACCGTGCAGCACGTCCACGGGATAGCGGAGCAGTTCGACCTGCCATTGCACGAGGAGCAGGCCGGCGACATCTTCTGGGAGACCCTGCCCTTTTTTGGGCCGCCCGCCCGCGACCGCCGATGGTGCTGCAAGACCTGCAAGCTCGGGCCGACAACCAGGCTCATCGACCGGCATTTCCCCGACGGCGTGCTCTCCTTCATCGGGCAGCGCCGCTACGAGTCCATGCAGCGCTCCCAGAAGGGCCGGGTCTGGCATAATCCCTGGGTGGAGCAGCAGCAGGGGGCGTCGCCCATCCAGCACTGGACGGCGCTGCACGTCTGGCTGTACCTGTTCCGGAAGCATCGGGAGGAGGATGTCGGATGGAATCCGCTCTACGAGCAGGGCTTCGCCCGCATCGGCTGCTGGTGCTGCCCGGCCAGCGACCTGGCAGAGTTCGAGCTGCTGGACCGGCAGAAATGGGAGCGCTACGCCGGGCATCTTGAGCGCTACGCCGAGCGGCATGGCTGCAGCGATGCATGGCTGGAAAAGGGACTGTGGCGGTGGCGTGAGCCGCCTGACTGGGCGGACGACCCCGGGGAGCAGACCCTGGAGCGGGAGCTCACGGTCGAGGCGGGCGATGAGCGGGTGGGCAACATGCTGGCCTGCCTGGGCCCGGTGGAGGAAACAGCGAATGGCTGGCGGGCCGGCGACGTCTCCATCGAGGCTGGAGAAAAAGACATCGAGGTGTCGCCCGCCGGCAGGAAGACAGCGGCCAGGGAGACCGTGGACCGGGCGCTGCACTGCACGGGCTGCGGCGTCTGCGTCGGCCAGTGCGAGGGCAACGCCATCGCCGTGCATGGCGGGCGGGCCTGGATTGACAGAGCGAGCTGCATGCACTGCGGGGCCTGCAGCGACCTGTGCCCCGTTGTCGTATTCGGCCGCCGTGGCTACCGGTAGCTACAGCAGCGCTTCTTCCGCGTGCCGTCTGTCCAGATGGGAGATGACGATGGGGGGCGACACGTGGCCCTCCGGGGTCTCCAGTTCGTCGACCGCTTCCACCGTGAGGGTGACATCGTCGCCGAGCATGTCTTTATGGTATTCCTTCCGGATGGCGTCGAGCAGCCGGGCTGCCTCCCCTTCTTGGTGTCCCTCCCTGAATGTGACCCGGATGCGGATGTCGTCGAGGTCTCGTTGCACTATCTGGAAGCGCTGTATCTCGAGCGTGGGGAATCGTTCGGCTGCGGTGGCCAGGGGCATGGGAAACGTGGCCGGCGGGTAGATGCTGCCGTCGGGAAGCACGATGGCGTCTTTTTTGCGTCCTTCGAGCTGCTGGAGGAGCGGGGTGTGCATGCCGCAGGTGCCCTGTTGCATGGCGAGGGCGGCGATGTCGTTGAGGCCGGTGTAGCGGATGATGGGGGTGCCGCCGGGGTAGAGACGGGTGATGACCAGGCTGCCGAACTCGCCCGCCGGCATGGGGCTGCCGTCTTTGCCGAGCGCTTCGACGTGGACGAAGTCGCTGTTGACGTGGAATTCCTGGTCGAGGCATTCGAAGGCGATGGAGCCGCCCTCGGTGGTGGCGTACAGGTCGACGACGGGTGCTTCGAATGCTTGCTGGATGTGCTGCCGGGAGATGTCGTCGAGGACTTCGCCGCTGGAGATGATGACGTCCGGTGTGACATGGGTGCCCTGGCCGTTTCTTTTGAGGGTGGCGAGGCCGGTGAGCACGCTGGTGTAGCCGATGATCAGCTCGGGCTGGAATGCGTCCATCTGCTGCATGAGCGTCCGGGTTTTTTCGCCGGTGTACAGGTTCTGGTAGTTGTCCAGGCTGAAAAACGTGGAAAGGTTGCCCAGGAGTCCTTTTTTCAGTGATTCCTCGTCGGTGGTGCCGGGCACGGAGAAGTCGCCGATGTTGGTGATCCGGGTTTTCCGCCAGTTCATGCCGTATGCCCGGAGCTGGCGGACGCCTGCGAGTGCTTCGACGGTGATGTATTCCATGTCCTTGTACATTTTCATGGGCTGGCCTGATGACCCGGAGGTGCCGACCTGGTAGGCGCTGTCCCGGTCGTAGCCCCGGGGGACGATGTTGCCGGGGTAGGCGTCGATGAGCTCCTGTTTTGTGGTCAGCGGCAGCCTCTGCAGGTCGTCGATGTCCCGGATGTCTCCTGGCGATATGTCGGCTTTTTTCCATTTCTGCCGGTAGAGCGGCACCTTCCACGCATTTCTGATGGTGCGGCGGAGCGCCCGGTTCTGGTACCGTCGGAGCTGCTCGGGCGTGGCGCGCCAGGCGCGGCCGGGGTCTCTAAGGTACCGGATGAGCATGCGAAGGGCAAATGCAGGGTTCAGGAAGGGGTTCATTGGCCGTTGAATACCCTGTTTCATATTAATGTTGCGTTCAGCGTCGCACGTCAGACAGGGGTGAGAGCATGCGTGTGAGGGTGGCAGGGAGGGCAGGGGAGGCGAAAAAAAGCGAGTGGACGCATGGACGGTTTTTCCTGCCCGTCCCCGTGGATTTCACCAGAGCCGTCCATGTGTTCTTATCTCCCTAATGCAAAAGGGTTATATATATTTTGTGTATTTTGCTAACAATTTGTAAGCAAATAGCTATTATAGCGGGGTGAGAAGGCTGGCAAGCCGGGCATTCTCCTTGACCGCCAAACCGGCGTCCCCGACCACGAGCGGCGCCGTTATCTCCCCGCCGGCCTCCGCCACCCGGGCCGGTATATACGCGCCGGCATCCAGCAGCCGGGGCAGCGACTGCAGGAATGCACGCCCCTCCGTCAGCCGTTCGTTGAACGCGACGCGGTACACGCCGGGGCCAAGCGTCCACCATCCGTAGCCGTCATCTGGATGCCGCTTCTCGGCCGGTATCTCCTCCACGGGAGCAACCTGATATTCGCTGCCGCCGAAGTCGAGCTCCCCCCGACCCGTCATGCGCCATATCCGCGCCGCAGTGAGGTCAACCCGGTGCCCATGCACCTGCGTCTCCCCATGGATGATGCCTGCAAGCCGGTCAAACAGGTCCCTGCCGTCGCGAGCCATGATATCACACGTCTATCAAGACGGCGACATAAAAATGTTTCACGCGAAAAGCACTTAAACGGACGGGATAGTGTACACCACGTGAACGTCTTCGTCACCGGCGCACCCGGCTGCGGCAAATCCACCCTGATACAGCAGCTCATAGGGCAGATGGAAGACTGCAGCATCGCAGGCATCGTCACCCCCGAAATCAGAAAAAACGGCGAGCGACAGGGATTCAAACTCGTGGACGTGGCCACCGGCAAGGAAGCCGTGCTGGCCTCCGTGGACATCACCCCGGCGGTCATCGGGAAATACGGGATCAACACGGACGGCATCGAACACATCGTCGACCTGCTTCTGCGCTCCACCATGCAGGCGGATATCATCTTCATCGACGAAATCGGCCCCATGGAGCTCCGCTCCCAACACTTCAAGGATGCAGTGCACCAGGTGCTGCAGGCAGAGCAGCCGGTGGTGGCCACGCTCCATCGACGGCTCGCCAGCCGGTACCGGCAGCACGGCGAGGTCATCCGGCTCACCCGCGACAGCTTCGACGAGGTAAAACAGGGCATCCTCCACAGGCTCTGCTAGCCCTCATTTTTTACAGGGAGCCGCGGTAGCGCTCCCATTCGCTGAACAGGCAGCCGCAGTACTTTTGCCGGTACAGGCCGTACTGGGTGGCAATGGCCTTCCCCTGATCCCAGCCCTCCCGGAAATCCCGGTAGTGAAACAGCACGCCATGCCGCACGGCGAGCTCCTCGCCGATGTCTTTGATGGCAGCATGCTGCTGATGATGGGAGACCAGCAATGTGGACGTGAAAGCGTCATATTCGTTGTCGGCGGCGTACCGGGCCGTCTTTTCGAGGCGGTACCGGTAGCACTGCTGGCATCGCTCCCGCCGGCCGCCGTCACGCATGGCCGCCAGGCTCATCTCCAGGTAGGGCTGCAGGTCGTAGTCGCCGTAGACCATTTCGACGTTCTCCAGAGAAGCATATTTCTCGACCGCGTCCTCCCGGGCCCGGTACTCCATGTAGGGATGCACGTTGGGGTTGTACCAGAAGCCGACGACGTCGTGCCCCTCTTCCCGCAGCTTCTTATGGGGATAGGCAAAGCAGGGAGCGCAGCAGATGTGGACCAGGACTGCCATGGGCTGTCAACGCCACGTCGGTTAAAAAA
>CAZQNC010000102.1:0-5066 GCA_964594625.1 uncultured Thermoplasmatales archaeon
GGCTGTGACGGGCATGGCAGCCTATATGCCGACAACTGGTTTAGTTTAACGAGAGAATAAAAATACAGGAAAGAACCGATGGATTGAGTTACTCACTCAATCCCTCTAATATTTTTAACAATTTTTAATAATATGAATCGCAATTCAAGCTATGAATTTGTATATTTTCCCGATGCTTCTCGCATTGACAATTCCATTGGCTTATGCATCTAAATACAAGAAAGAACATTTAGAAAATGTTGTTGTTCTTTCACTAATTATGTTTGGCATTACTTGGTTTTATCAAGCTGTAATTTATTTATCCGATGAATTTTCTACGACTGGTTATTTCATTGGAAAATTCAGCCTTTTTGTTATCGCCCCTCTGATTTCTCTTTATTATTTTGAAAAGGCTGAACTTAAAAATAAAAACGCTGAGATTAAAGACATACTTTTTCGATGTGGAATTAGAAAAGATAAATTAATATTAAGTATTCTTCTTGGATTACTAGCATTAGTTGCCACATTGGTAATCAGTTTGGTTATCTCATGGGGTAATAGTGGCAATTTATCTCTTGATTGGAATATTATCATGTTTTTTGAAGCATTTAATGAAGAATTTCTTTTCAGAGGCATTTTATTTCTTTATCTTTGGAAAATAACTGAAATTAAAGTCGCGTATGCGACTTCAATACTTGCTTTTATCCTAGCACACCCCCATAATTTCGATTCCCTATTTATCATATCAACAATAGCACAAGGGATATTGTTAGTTGTTGTAACACATAAAACTAAGAATATAATAGGTCCTTGGATTTCACATGGACTAAATAGAGTACTAGCTAATGTAATACGAGCTTTAATTTTTTAAAATATCACCCGTTAATCCGACACGGGGTTTCCATCACCCGAATCTACGGACAGAAGCCTTTGAGCCCTTAAATCACACAGCCAACTGTTTATTAACGAGAGTTATAGAAATGGGCCCGCGGAGATTTGAACTCCGGACCTCCCGGTTATCAGCCGGGCGCTCCAACCTAGCTAAGCTACGGGCCCTTTTTTTGTGCGAATGGAAACGGGGTATATTAAGAAAGCGGTATATTAAAAAAGCGGTTCCCGGTCCAGCCATGTTTCACGGGTTGCCATGTAGCGGAACAGCACGACGAGGATGACGTCGATGGCGAGCATGCAGATGGCTGCCAGCGCGATGAAGAGCCCGCTGTGCGCGGCCGTGGTCTCCCAGTCGAGGTAGCGCTGCTCGATGAGCAATGTGGCGCCTGAGAGCAGCGCGATGCCGTACAGCCCGGCCTGCATCCGCCGGCTTTCGATGACGTAGGGGGCCAGCAGTCCGAACAGGACGAGGTAGTACTCGTAGTGTATCTTGGGGTAGAGGATGAAGTAGAGCAGCAGCGTCAGTCCCACGGTTTTCCAGACGCCCAGGTTTTTGCGGTATGCCATGATGTAGACGGCGAGGAACGCGATGCCCATGACGGCGATGAGCCCGATTTTTGGTACGGCGATGCCCTGGCTGTCCAGGATGCGCCACAGGCTGATGCCCTGCAGCGGCTCGTTGCTCTGCCCGAGCAGGTAGAACCGGAGATGATAGATGAACTCGTCGTAGGCGAGCAGGAGGAAGGGCAGCGTGGCCGCCAGCGACACGGCGGCCATGACGAGGATGTGCCGCAGGGCGTGCCGGCGCTCCCTGACCAGGAACGGTGGGATGAGGAACACGGAGTGCATTTTTATCCAGACGCCGAGCGCCGCCCCGGCTGCGTACAGCCACCGCCGCCGGCTGACCACCATGGATAGCAGGGGCAGCAGGAAGAACAGGACGACGATGGCTTCGTCCTGCCGGGCGAAGGTCGGGATGACCAGTGTGGACGGGATGAACAAAAACATGAGGGCGCCGGCGAACGCCTTCCGGTCGTCGATGCGGGAGAGAAAATGATACAGTGACAGCGTGGTTAGCGCGATGAACATGGAGAAATAGATTTCGAAGGCCAGCGCGGACCCGCCCGCCGCCACGGGTGGCACCAGCAGGTAGTTGATGAGCGGTGGGGTCTGGGTGTCCACGTCCCGGTAGAGAAGCCTGCCGTCCAGGATGGTCTGCGCCCGCTTTATGTATAGCTGGTTGTCGGTGTGGTCGGTCGAGGGGTCGGTGTTCACCGCCGTGTCGACGTAGAGGCGGTCGACGGTGATGAAGGCGGAGAGCAGCAGGGTTGCCAGCATCAGCAGCACGAGCATTTTTTTGCGATGCGACAGCCCTGCCAGCCGGTTCCAGATGTCCATCGCCGTGGTGAACACGCGCTGTCCTTATAAGTGTTTCAACGCCGTTACTGCAGCCGTTCGTACGGCAGGTCGTGGTCCTGCAGCGCCTTTTTTACCTCCTGTATCTGCTCGCCGCCGAGCGTCTGAAAGGTAACGACGATTTTGACGTGGCCGATGGGCACCGAGGTCGTCGTCCGGTCGTGGGAGATGGACTGCACGTTGACGTTGAGCGCGGCCAGGGCGTCCAGCATCCTGCTCAGCATGTGCGGCTTGTCGGGGACCGTGACCGCGAACCGGGCGAGCAGTTCGTGCTGCATCATCCCTCGCTCGATGGCCTGGGTGAGCAGGAGCAGGTTGATGTTGCCCCCGGATATCACCGTGACCACGTTTTTGCCGGGATAGGAGACGGTGCCGGAGAGCACGGCTGCCAGCCCGGCTGCCCCGGCCGGCTCGACCACCAGCTTGGCCCGCTGCAGCAGCAGGTACAGGGTCCGGGCGAGCTCTTCGTCGGTGACCGTTACCATGCTGTCGACGTACCGCTGCACGAGCTTGAAGGTCAGCTCCCCGGGATGTTTCACGGCGATGCCGTCGGCGATGGTGGACATGCTGGTCAGCGGTGTGAGCTCTCCCTGCTGGAGCGACCGGAGCATGGCCTGGGCGCCCTCGGCTTCCACGCCGATGACGGTGACGTCGGGCTGCAGCTGTTTCAGGGCGATTGCAATACCCGAGATGAGCCCGCCGCCGCCGACGGGGACGAGCACCACGTCGATGTCCTCCAGCTCCCGGTGCATCTCCAGGCCGATGGTGCCCTGCCCGGCGATGACGTCCGGGTCGTTGAACGCCGGGACAAAGGTCAGGTCGTCCCGTTTGGCGTGCTGCACCGCCGCCACATGGGCGTCGTCGTAGCTCTCGCCTTTGAGTATCACCCGGGCGCCGTAGGACCGGGTGGCGATGATCTTGGTCGGCGGCGCATACAGGGGCATGTAGACGGTGCTGGCCACGTCGAGCAGCGTGGCCGCATGGGCGACACCCTGGGCATGGTTGCCCGCCGACGCGCAGATGACACCCCGCCGTTTTGCCGCATCGCCGAGCCGGTATATCCTGTGGTAGGCGCCCCGCAGCTTGAACGAGCCCGTGGTCTGCAGGTTTTCCAGCTTCAGGTAGACGTCGGCGTCAGCCATCTCGGAGAAGGTCTTGGAGCGCTCCAGCGGCGTCTGCTTCACCACGGGCCGGAGCACCTCGTAGGCCGCCTCCACGTCGGCGAGGTCAACCATCGGTGTTCCCTCCGCTGCTCTGCATGGAAACATCCGGCGGCGTATGGCGGTCGTCTCTCATTGTTTCCTCCACGTTGATAGCGTACGAGGCCATATAACCGTTGGCATGAAGGTAAAATGTTTTATCCGGCGGCGCCATCAGGATGTGCATGCGGAAAACCTGGCGCTACCTGGTCAACGCGGCGGTCAGCATCGTCCTCATCGCGGTTATCATCATGCTCACCGGCGTGGACCGCATCACCGGGCAGCTGGCCGGCCTGGCTCTGCCCGTCTTCGTTCTGGCCGTGCTGCTGGAGCAGCTGGGCGTCGCGCTGAGCGCCAAAAAATGGCAGCTGCTCCTGACGGCGAAGCGGGAACAGGTGCCGTTTCTGCAGGCCTGGAAATACTACTACATCGGCACGTTTTTCAACGCGTTTCTGCCCACGTCGGTGGGCGGCGACGTGGTCAAAGCCCACGTGTTCTCCAAGCAGCTCCAGCGGCGGGAGGAGGGCTACGCGTCGGTGGTCATGGACCGCATGACCGGGCTCGTCGCGGTGGTCGCCATCGGCTCGCTGGCCCTGCTGGCCGGCTGGCCGCTCGTCGACCCGACGGCGCGGCTGCTGGCCCTGCCCATCCTGGTGCTGCCATTCCTGGCGCTCATCGTGCTCTTTTTCACCGGCTGGACCGAGCGCCTGCTCCAGCTGTCGTTTCTGCAGCGTTTCCACCGGGTGCAGCGGTTTGTCCACGATGTCTATAAAGCCCTCCGCGCGTATCGTATGCATCGCCGGGTGCTGCTCCCCGTCATGGCGCTCTCGGTGTGCTACCATCTGCTGCTCATCCTGGTGAACGTGACGCTGGCCTGGGCGCTCGGCCTTGACATAGCCATCTCGTATTTTTTTGTGTTCATCCCGGTGGCCGAGATCCTGGTGTTTCTGCCGGTGACCGTGCAGGGGTTCGGCGTCCGGGAGGGCACCTACGTGACCCTGTTTTCCTCCGTTGGCGTGGGAAGCGCGGCGGCGTTTTCCCTGGGGTTTTCCGACCAGCTGGTGAAACTCGTCGGCAACCTTGTCGGCGGCCTGGTCTACCTGGGGCACAGCCTGCGGGCTACAGCCGCTCCCTGACGCTGTACATTTTTTTGTCCGACAGCGTGTAGTATTCCCGTATCATGATCTCTGCCAGGAAGCCGAAAAATATGATCTGGAGGCCCATGATCATCAGCAAAATGCCCAGCAGGAGCAACGGCCGCTGGGAGAGCTCCTCCCCGTACAACAGCTTGAGCAGCACCAGGTAGAGGTTGACGAGGAAGCCGGCGCCGAAAAACAGGCTGCCGATACCCCCGAAAAAATGCAGCGGCCTGGTGGAGTAGTCAGCCCAGAACTTGAAGTTGGCGAGGTCGAAAAAGCCGCGCAGCAGCCGCTTGGCCCCGTACTTCGACGTGCCGTGCTCCCGCTCGTGATGCCGGACTTTCATCTCGCCGACCCGGTAGCCCTTCCAGGCCAGCACCGCCGGGATGTACCGGTGCATCTCCCCGTACAGCACGATGTCCTCCAGCGCCTCTTTTTTGTA
>CAZQNC010000103.1:0-4936 GCA_964594625.1 uncultured Thermoplasmatales archaeon
CAGGAGGTCTAGATATGATGCAGATTGGGGTATTGTTTTTAGTGGTAGGGATAGGTATGGCGATACTTGGATTTGTATTAAGAAAGCCTTGAAAAAATTAGAGGGATTGCGTGAGTAACCTGATCCATCGGTTCTTTCCGTGTGTTCGGTTCAGCCCTGCCATTACGTGGGTGTTTTTTCTTCGAGTGTGGAGCGTTCGCGGATATCGTTTTCCGCACCAATTCTTTTAAATAAAGGCGCTCTATTACATGCCAGATGCCAAGGGAACGACTCAGACGAAAGAAGAAGGCAAAGGAATGGTACACCGTGCTTGCGCCCCAGATGTTCGGCAAGGCCAAGGTAGGGGAGACCATCGCGGATGAGCCCAAGAAAACCATCGGCCGCAACATCGAGGTGTCGCTGCAGGATCTCACCAATGACTTCTCCAAGTCACACATCAAGCTTACCTTCAAAATCGTGGAAACCAAGGGCCACGAGTCCCACACCATTTTTATGGGCCATTCACTCACCGCCGATTACGTCAAGCGGATGAGCCGCCGTCACCGGGCCAAGGTCGACGCCGTCTTCAAGGTGGAAACCAAGGACGGTGTCCGCATGCGCCTGAAACCATCGGCGCTGGCCGGCAAACGGCTGCAATCCTCGCAGAAGCGCGCCATCCGGAGCATCATCATCGAGGCAATGCAGAAGGAGGCATCCAGCCACCGGTTCACCAGTTTCGTCAAGCTCATGCTGGACGGCGAGCTGGGCAAGCTGGCGTACAAGGACTCCAAGGTCATCTACCCTGTCAAGCGTGTCGAGGTCTACAAATCCGAGATCATGGAGGCCAACAAGGTCAGGGCCGTCGCCGAAGTGGAAGCCGAGCGGGCCGCCGCGGAAGCCGAGGTAGCAGCCGAAGAAGAAGCGGCCGAGGAGACACCCGGGGAACAGGAGACCGACGCACCCGAAGAAACAGCAGAGGAATCCGAGGAGGAACCGGTCGAGGAACTCGAAGCGACGGGGGAAGCGGAACCCGAAGAAGAAACTGAAAAGCCATCCGTCGATGAGGAAACGGAGGAGGCCGAGCCGACCGACGAAGAAGTTGAGCCCGAAAAACCGGCGGAGCCCGAGGCAACACCGGAAGAAACAGCGGAGCAATCAGACGAAGCCGATTCTGCAGATGAGCCGGTGGAAGCGGACGAAGAAGAGCCTGAAGAAGCCGACGAAGAAGCCAAACAGGATTAAAAGTCCAGGCATTCAACCATTTTATCTCTCAACCGTTCGACGCCGTCACCGGTGGCAGCCGACACGCGAAGATACGGCCGGTCATATCCTCCCAGGTCTGCCTTGCCGTCGACGACGATGACCGGCAGCTCCATTTCCTGTTTGATGCTCTCCAGCAGCTGCTCCTGGTCCTCCAGCGGATAGCCACAATGGGACGTCGGATCAAACAGAAAGACGATGACATCCGCCAGATGTGCAATCGCGGCGACCGCCTGCTTCTCCACCCGGTTTTTCTTCGATGCAGGCCGGTCAAACAAACCCGGGGCCTCCACCACCTGGACGGCATGCTCCACGTAGCCTTTCTCCACCGTAAAATGACCCAGCTGCAGTCCCGTGGTGGTAAACGGATACGGGGCGACCTCCGGCTTCGCCCGGGAGAGCCGCCGCAAAAGCGACGACTTCCCCACGTTTGGATACCCCACCAAAACCACCGTCGGAGTATCAACGTCGATGTCGGGGATACGTGAAATCGTTCTCCGGGCGTTCTGGAGAAACAAAAGCTGCTCATCCACATCATCCAGCACCGAGGCCATCCGACCAAAAGCAGCGGACACATCCACCTCTTCCCTCCGCCGCTTCCGGCGCAGGGTGGCCCGGGCCACCGACCGGCATTTTTTTCGAGCTCCGTCAACGGCGCCGAGCGCCATCCGAAGCCCGTCGATGCCCACCGCCGCATCCAGCACCTCACGGTAAAACGGATGCAGCTGGTCGAAACTGGGAAACCCCTTGACATATCGCTGCAGCTCCCCGGTGATAACGTCACGGGCGCGCTGTATTTTCTTTCTGCCGTCGGGGCTGCCCTTGGTCGCCCGTCGAAACGCGCGGTCCACGAGCTCGTCGGCGGTCACTATCCAGGGAAGACGGAACATGGCAAACTTTATCTAATCCTCCCAAATTAATGTATCGGTAATATCCATGGACACAGCAACCGAAGGATTCATCCTCGCGAACAAGTTCCGGAAAGCCGTCTTCGTCGAGGTCGCCACCGGGGAACATTCCCCCCGGATCATAGCCAAAAAACATCACCTGGTGCCACAGATGGTCGACAGCGCCGCCGGAGACCTCAAAGAAAAAAACCTTCTCGCCGAGGACGACGGCCAGCTGACGCTCACCGAGCACGGAGAAAAAATATATGCCGACATGCGCGGTCGAGACGTGCTATGACATGCGTATAACGGGCACGGTTATTACGGGAAAAGGCGAGGGAGGCAGATACATCTCCCGGCCCGGTTACCGGAAGCAATTCCGGCAGCGGTTCGACATGAAGCCGTTTCCCGGAACGCTCAACATTAGACTGCAGGGAGAAGACGTCGAACGCTTCGCCAATTTGCAGGAACACGAGGGCATCCATATCGCCGGGTTTCACCAGGGAGACCGGACGTTCGGCGCCGTCACCTGCTACCCATGTCGGGTCAACGACACCATAACAGGAGCCGTTGTCATCCCCGAAAAAAGCCCCTACGACGACGTGATGGAAGTCGTAGCCGACGTCTGCCTCCGCGGTGCTCTCCATCTGCAGGATGGCGACCGTGTGACGGTGGAGGTATCCCCCGGCTGCTAGCTCAGCACGACCGACGAAAAATAGACATATTCGAAATCGTAATACTCGCTGCTCTCCATCATTTTCTCATGGCCGCAGTAGGGGCACACCCAGCAGGTTTTCTGGCCAAAGGCGAACTGCCGCATTACTTTGCTGCATCGCGGGCACACATGCATGGCGGTTTCCTCCCCGTCATCCAAGCACGCTGCAGATATATAAAACCCGATGATTTTTTCAAAAAGAAGAAAAAAAGGGAAAAGAAGGGAGAAAGCTTTTAGGCGTTCTGCGACAAAAGATACATCCGCATCATGGCTCGCATCCAGTCCTCGCCAACTGGCTGCGGCTGCTCATCATCCGCCTGGATCTCCTGGCCCTCCTGCCTGGCCGACGCAATCGCAATCGCCCGCAGCAGCGACTTCTTCAGATACGTGCTCATCGGTCCACCTCCTCCATGGACACCATGATGTCGTTCCACTGCATGCCCTCCACGTTGCCGGCCCGGTCGACGCTGTAAAACTCGATCTGGAATTTACCCTCCGGCTCAACGCCGTATATCCGGGCGAGCGCCGGGAGATCAATCGGATTGTAGGGATACTCGTCGTTCCACACGCCGTACGTATGCCAGTTGAAGAGCATATCCCACCGGCCGTCATCTCGCTTGAATATCCGGTAGTAGGTGGTGGCGACGCCCGAGGGGCCATGCACCGGGTAAGAGGATGGATAGTCGGTTGCCACCAGGGTTATCAGCGTTCCATTGGTGATATGATGCAGCAGATATTCTCCATCCTCATACAGCGTCTCGTTGTAGACGTATCCATGGAATTTCTTTACCGTGACCGGCGGCAGGTTGGTGACGCCGGTGGTCTCCCAGGCCGTGGCGTTTGCCCCCTCGCTGGACGATATCGTGACCGTGTTGTTCAGTATGGTTCCCGTCTCCAGGCCGTAGTCAACGCGCACGCGCACCAGCAGCGTATACGCCACGCCTTCAGGCAGGTCGCCGACCGCCCAGGTGACATGCCTCCCGTCCACCGTCGGAGTGACAGATAGCGCCGGAATGGGATTGTCGACCGGGAAGACAACCGAGGAGACATAGGTGACCTCGTCGGGGAGCGTATCGTTTATGATCACGCCGGTGGCTGTTCCGGTTCCGATGTTTATGAACGTTATGGTGTACTTGAGCAGATACGTGGGCTCGACAGGGTCGACGTTATCCGTTTTTTCTATCAAGAACTCGGGGTCGGACAGCTCTGGAATCGGGTCAATCCGGGTCGGCTCCGCGTCACTGTCGGTGGCGCCTTCATCGGAGGATACGTCGACGTAGTTCCAGATGAGGATTCTTTCCGCCAGATTGGTTATGCGAACCGTCGTCGAAATCCTGAACGTTACGCGTTGTCCCCTGGAGAGTGTATCGATCTTCCAGGTGATGGTGTCACCGTTGTCCACGCCCCCGTCTGCATCGTTTACAATAAGCATCGTTTCGTCGTAGTCGTCCACGACGACCACGTTGGTCAGGTCGACATCCCCGGTGTTCCGCACCACCATGGTATAGTTGAGCATGTCGCCCTCTGTAACCGGGTCGGCTGAATCGTCTTTGGTGACCGATACCGACGGAGCAACGACGGAAACCGAGGCACTGTCGCTGTCAAACACCTCGTTTCCCTGCGGGTCGGTGCCATTCACGTTTACCGTGTTGGTAACGTCAGCGGTGGGATACGTGGTATACTGGTAATTTCTCGTCTCACCTGGATTGAGGACGACGCCGGATGCAAGCACGCCTTCCAGCGTATCAACGATCCTGACGCCATGCAGATCCACATCGCCGGTGTTCTCGACAACAATGCTCCAGGTGACCATGTTGCCACTGAAAACAGCGGTCGGGCTGGCAGTCTTGGTGACAGAGACACCCGGGAAGACAACGTCGACGCTGGCAGAGCTACTGTTTGTCACCGTGTTGCCCGTTGGATCTCTCCCCTCAACGGTTACCACGTTCGTTATATCATTGCCGGGATTCGTGGTGTAACTGAACTCTCGGCTTTCTGATATGTTCAACATGAAGGGTCCATAATCCTGGCCGGCGGGGTCGCTGTCATTCACGTATACCTGGGTAAGGTTGACGTCACCTGTGTTTGTCACATT
>CAZQNC010000104.1:0-4912 GCA_964594625.1 uncultured Thermoplasmatales archaeon
TCATTATTTCACAACCGATATAATGAACACGCTATATAAGCATAATGCCTTCCTGCATGCCCGGCGCCGGAGGGCACTCAAAACATAAATATCGGAATGGCAATGTGTGGATAGATGGCCACGTTTGACTACACGAAACTGCGGAGCCTGGAGCGACGGGAGCGCCAGTCCCCGGAGCTGATGAACATCGGCGACGATTTTTTTGAAAAAGCGCTCGGGCACATCCGGCAGCTCAAGGCACGGCTGGAGCAGGAACGACAGAAAAACCCGTCGTCCAAAAAGGTCCTGCTTATCTCCGACGAGCTGCGCAACACGGAGCGCATCTGGAAAAGCATCTTCGAACGGCGGGAAAAAAAGGTCGTCCAGGCCGCCCTGTCCGCGGCCCGCGGGGGCAGCCACACCCCGAAATATCTCACCCGGCAGGAGCGCCGGTTCTACGACCGGCTGGTGGCACTGCTCAGGGAAAACCGGGAGCGTATCCTGGAAGGCGAAACATCCGGGGACGCGCAGCCGGCTGCGGCATCCTCCACGGACGGGGAGACGCGGAAAGAGGCGGACACCGCTCCACCGCCGGAGGAAAAGGAGGCGGAAACCCGGCCCGCCGATGAAACAGGGGGAGCGGCGGAGCAGGAGCGGGACGTCACGCTGCGGATGCTGCAGGACATGCCCTCGTTCGTGGGCAGCGACATGAACAACTACGCGCTGGAAAAAGAGGACGTGGTCGTATTGCCCAAGAAAACAGCCGCTATTTTGATCGAGCGCGGGGCAGCAGAACAAATCACGGTTGACTGGCCGCAGTGATGGCCTCGACGATACCGGGCAGCATCTCGCCGGCTTTCCCCCGGACGAAGATGTCGGTCAGGCTTCCGGTGAGCTCCGTGGCCTCGGTGTTTATTTCGATGACGATGCCGTTTCTTGCTTTCACAAGATAGGGCAGCTGGTTGGCCGGTGACACCGTGGCAGAGGTGCCCGCTACGAGCAGGACGTCGCAGGTCTGGGCCAGCATCATCGCCCGGCGATAGGCCTCCGGGGGAATCTGCTCGCCGAAAAACACGCCGTCGGGCTTCAGCACGCCGCCGCACTCGCAGCGGGGCGGCAGCGTCTCCAGCGACAACCGTGCGGCTGCCCGCTGTGTGCCGCACTGCTGGCAGACCACGCGGGTGAAATTGCCGTGGAACTCGATGACGGCATGGCTGCCCGCCTCCTGGTGCAGGTTGTCCACGTTCTGGGTCACCACGGCGTCGAGATATCCGTTGGTCTCCAGCCTGGCCAGCGCCCGATGCGCCGGGTTGGGCTCCGCATCCAGCAGGGACAGCATCTCGCGGAGCATCTCCCACACCTTGCCCGGGTCACGCCGGAAGGCGTCGATGGTCCCATATTCATGGATGTCGTAGCGGCTCCACAGCCCGTCCCGGCTCCGGAAGTCGGGGATGCCGGACTCCGTGGAAACGCCGGCGCCGGTGAGCGCCACCGTCGTGTCGGCGGCGGCGATGGCATGCGCCGCCCGTTCGACGGCATCCCGGCTCATGTGCCTTCGTGCCAGTCTTCCATGTAGCTCCGCTGCTCCCCGGTCAGCCTGTCGATGGCCACGTTCATGGTCGCCAGCTTCCGCCGGGCGACCTCCCGGTCGATGTCGTCGGGCACCGTGTACACCTCGCTGTCCAGCGATGCACTCTCCACGGTGAGCCACCGGGCGACCAATGCCTGGTTGGCGAAGGACATGTCCATGACCTCGCTGGGATGGCCCTCCGCCGCGGCGAGATTGACCAGGCGGCCCTCGGCCAGCAGGTAGATGCTCCTGCCATCCGGGAGGATGTACTGCCGTGCGTTGTCGCGCACGTCGTGCTCCTGCACCGCCTGCTCATGCAGATAGGGCACGTCGATTTCGTTGTCGAAATGACCGGCGTTGGCCACGATGGCGCCGTCCCGCATGGCGTCGAGCGCCGTAGCGTCGACGACGTGCTTGTTGCCCGTGACGGTGACAAAGATGTCGCCTTCCCCGGCAGCGTCGGCCATGGGCATCACCCGGTAGCCGTCCATGACGGCTTCCAGCGCCCGGATCTCGTCGATCTCGGTGACGATGACGTTGGCGCCCATGCCCTCGGCGCGCATGGCCAGCCCGCGGCCGCACCAGCCGTAGCCCGCTACCACAAACGTCTTGCCGGCGAGCAGCACCGACGTCGCGCGGAGGATGCCGTCGATGGTGGACTGGCCGGTGCCGTAACGGTTGTCGAAAAAATGCTTGGTCATGGCGTCGTTGACCGCCACCAGCGGAAAGCGCAGGTCGCCCTGCTCGGCCATCACCCGCTGCCGGTTGACCCCCGTTGTGGTCTCCTCGGTGCCGCCGATGACGTGCTCGAGCAGCTCCTGCCGGTCGGTGTGCAACGTGGTAACCAAATCGCCGCCGTCGTCCATGGATATCTGGGGCTTATAATCCAGCGTCCGGTTCACCGCCCAGTAGTAGTCGTCGCTGTTCCCCCGCCAGGCGTAGACATGGATGCCCTCCTCGGCCAGCGCCGCGGCAACCGCATCATGCGTCGACAGCGGATTGGAGCCGCACAATGCCACGGTGGCACCGCCGGCCTGCAGGGTTTTCATCAGCACCGCGGTTTCCTTGGTGACGTGCAGGCAGCAGGCAACGGTGACGTCGTCCAGCGGCCTGTTTTCCATAAAATCATCACGGATGTCCATCAGTACTGGCATGTGGTCCTCGGCCCAGCCGATGAGCCGGCGGCCCTCGTCAGCCAGCCCGATGTCCTTGACCTTGTAATCCATAGGATGGGCAAGAAAAACGTATTTAATTAGTTTTGCCCGCGGCATCCTGGCTGGACAGGTCGGCCAGCAGCCCGGCTATCTTCTCCCGGAGCTCCTCCAGGCTGCCCTCGTTGACGACGACCACGTCGGCCATGGCCACCACGCCGCCGATGCCCCAGCCCAGCTCACGCTCGTCGCGCTGTTTCAGCTCATCGAGCGATGCAGCATCGTCGGAGCGGCCGCGCTCCCGCAAGCGCTGGTAGCGGGTTTCCGGTGAGGCATGGACGGCGACCAGGACGAAGCTGTCGAGTTGCCCGCGGAAGAATTCGACCTCCTCGATGTTCCGGATGCCGTCGATGACCACATCGTCGGGGTTGCTCGGCAGCGAGCGACGGGCCCATATGTCCATGCCCTCCTGCCGGCGGAGTTCGTCGGCGATGCGGCCCAGCTGCCTGTCGGTGAGCTCGCGGCCGCGGCGCCTGGCCTCCGCCCGGACGGCGTCGCCCATCCGGGTGACGGTCCACCCCCGCTGTTCGGCGATGGACACGGCCTCGCTTTTGCCGGAGCCGGGGAGACCGGTAAACGCGATTGCCTGCATGGAAGGGCAATGCACGTCGCTATATAAAAACGGTTGCTCAGTGGTTCACCTTTGAGACCAGCACGGGAGGCTTCGAGGTTTCGCCGCCGCCGATGTGCTCGACCTCGGTCACGGTGACCATCATGTCCGGGCCGACCTTGTGCCGGCAGGCCCGGCGTATCTCCTCGCTGATGGTGTCCACGGACGGGCCGACATCCCGGAGCTCGTCGTCGATGACAATGCGGAACGTCAGCTCGTCGAAGTTTTCCTGCACAATCTGGAACTGCTTTATCTTGTCGGTTTCATACTGCTTCATGACCTCGCCCGGGATGCCCGTGATGGAAAACGGGGGGATGATCTCGCCGTCGGGCAGCACGATGGCGTCGACCTTGCGGCCGCCCACCCGGCCGATGACGGGGGTGTTGATGCCACACCGGCAGGTCTCCTCCAGTGGCACCAGGATGTCGTCCATGCCCGTATACCGGATAATCGGGGTGCCCCGTCCGTACAGGCGGGTGATAACCAGCCGGCCGGGCTCCCCCGGCGGGACGTCGCTGCCGTCCTCGTCCAGAAACTCCAGGTAGACAAGGTCGGAATGAATGTGATAATGGCCGCTGCGGCATTCAAAGGCCACCGGTCCGGCCTCCGTCGAGCCGTAGACGTCGTAGATGGGTGCCGCAAAAGCATCCTCGATGTACCGCCGGGTGTAGTCGTCCAGCACCGCCCCAGACGAAGACATCACCCGCGGCGCGATGTGCTCACCGTATCCCCGGCGTTTCAGCACGGCCAGCGCCCGGAGCACGCCCGGGTAGCCGCCCAGGAACTCCGGCTCGAACGCGTCGATACGCCGGGTGAGGTCGCGGGGTTCGTCGCCCACGTGCAGAATCTGGAGATTGTCGAGGGGAAAGAGAGTGCGGATGGCCGGCATGACGCTCCCCTGCAGGTAGGCCTCCTCCACCGCGTGCTCCTCGACGTCGGCGATGACGCTCATCCGGGTTTTCCGCCAGTGCACGCCGTATTCCTGTATCTCCCGCAGAAAGCCGAACAGGGCCTTGATGACCGCGGAGGTATCCGTATAGAGGGACACCGGCTGACCTGTCGAACCCGACGTGCTCACCAGGTGGGCTCCGTCGGTGTCGAAACCAGGGTGTACGATGCCGTCGGGAAAATGGCGGCGCAGGTCGTCCTTGGTGACACACGGCAGTTTTTTGATGTCGGCAACGCCGCCGATGTCATCCGGGTGCACGCCGGCATCCCGGTACTTCTGCCGGTAGAGCGGGACCTGGTACGCATAGCGAACCATGCGTTGCAGCGCTCTGTTCTGCAGCCGCCGGATATCCTCCTGTGACGCCCGCCACACCCGGTCTTTATCCTGGAGGTATCCCTTGAGCAGACAGTAGGCCACCCGAGGATTGAGGAGGGTTTGCATACGCTAATCCTGTTAAAGATGTGTGGATATAAATACTTTGAGCGCTCCCCCCGAACACGGGAGAAAGCGTTTTAAGCATCGGCGGCATTGCATCATGGTGATGAGCGAACCCTTGCTGAGAACCCTTTCTTTGAGGGGAAGCCCGGACGTTT
>CAZQNC010000105.1:0-4885 GCA_964594625.1 uncultured Thermoplasmatales archaeon
TGATAAAAATCGTGCAGCCGAACTCCATCGTGCCGGCGCACGGCGACATGCAGAAACTGGCCTCCGTGGCGGCGCTCGCCACCGAGATGGGGTACACGCTGGGCCGGAACGTCCACATCATGCAGAACGGGCAGCACGTCGCCCTGTAAGGTTACGCGGGCCGAACGGTTACCGTCGCCGTTGTCATGGCGTCGACGTCCGCCGTCACCACGAGATGCATCATATCTCCGGCGGTGCGCTGCCTGGCGATGGCTCCGTTGTCAGCGGTGTAGCCCCCCGGGGGAACATAGAACTGGAGGTATGCCTGCACCGGCATGTCGAGGGTGTTTTCCACGGTGGCCTCAACCGTTTGGGTTGACCCGTCGTTGGCGGTGTAGCTCTGGTTGAGCCGGTAGAGCGGCATCGAGAGATCCGGCTCCCTGTAGGTGTACTGAGCCAGCGAATTGTTTTCCATGGACACCAGGCGGTAGCCCCAGTATGCGTCGCCGCTGGTGCCGCTGGACACCGTCGTCGTGGTGATAAAGGTGGTGTCGTTGCGGACGGTCACGTCGTCGTAGTGGACGTGGCCGGCGAAGCAGGCGTCCACGCCGTGCTGCTCGATGACCGAGAGCAACTGCTCCCGCCCGAGGTAGCCGTTGCCCAGCAAGGAGTCGTTGACGGTCTCCCAGAGCGGATTATGGTGCAACAGCACCGCGTTGAAGCCATCGCCGTGACGTGCCAGGTCGTCCGCTATCCAGCTGAGCTGCTCCGCCTGCACGTGGCCGCCCCAGTTGAACGCAACGTAGGAGATGGCATGCCGGCTCCGGCTCGGCCAGTCATAGGAGTTCACGCCGGTAAAATGGCGGTCGCCGTAGTCAAACGAGTAATACAACGGGCCAAAAAAGCGCTCCCAGAAAGCGAGGCCGTCCTGCCCGGTCTGGATGTAGCCGTCGTGGTTGCCGGGCACCAGGTAGGTGGGCACGTCGAACCGCTGCAATAT
Organism: uncultured Thermoplasmatales archaeon; assembly: GCA_964594625.1. Taxonomy (GTDB): domain Archaea; phylum Thermoplasmatota; class E2; order UBA202; family DSCA01; genus CAZESS01. Next base: position 980 of record CAZQNC010000105.1, read on the forward strand.
CTCGTAGCAGGTCCGGTATTCAAAGCTGTATTCGAACGGGTAGAGCTGCCCGAAGGTGAGGTCGCCGGTGATGACCACGAAGTCCGGGTGGAGCAGGTTGATTTCCTGGACGCTCTTTTTTGCCGCCTTCCAGCCCAGGGTCTGCCTGAAATTTTCCTTGAAGCCGCGGGGGTCGCCGATGTGGAAGTCGGTGAGATGCACGAAGGACAGTTCCTGTCTGTATTCGCCGACGACGGAAACCGACCGGGGGGTCGACAGCTGGTATATGTCACCCTGGCATTCCACCTCGACGGTGAGATTGTACAGGTCGGCGGGCAGCGAGGCAGGCACCATGGCTATGACGTCCCAGCATCCCGTCGTTTCGTTGTACACGGTGTCCTGCACCGCGAGCTTCTGCCCGGTTACCACGGGGTCGTAGGCCGTCTCAAGGCTGGCCGTCCAGCCCGACGGAGTGCCGTCCAGCCGGACGCTGGCCACGAAGGAATGTCCCTGACGAACGATGACCGGCATCGACGACCGCGGCACCACGACGGCTGCGGCACCGTCAGGCTGCGGGTCAGCGGGAAACCGTATCCGTACCGGCGGTATAGCCTCGCTGGCCCCGCTCTCCGATTGAGCAGGCGACACTGTTTCGGTGGTGTCATAGACACCGATGGCGGGTACCACGGCCGACGCGACAAAAAGAAAAACGACAAAAGCAGCCAGTTTTTTCATCGCACATACATCGGCCGACATTTTTTAACCTTTTTCCGGCGACAACGCTTTTATCAACGGCGTGGTTCACATCCATGATACAGGTAGCCTACAGGATGCCGGTCCTCTTCGTCGACGACATCGAGACCTCAAAACGATTCTACATGAACCATTTAGGCCTCGACGTCATGCATGACTTCGGGGAAAACATCGTGTTCAGGGACGCTTTTTCTCTCTGGCAGCGGCAGCGAGCCGAAACAATCATATACGGCGGCAGACAGGCACCGCCGTCCCCCGGTAACAAGCCCGTGGAGCTCTACTTCGAAACAGATGACATCGAAGCCCTGTGGCAGCAGCTGCAGCGAAGCGACGTCGACGTCATCCACGGGCTCAAAGAAGAGCCATGGGGGCAGCGCACCTGCCGCATCTACGACCCCGACCGCTACATCGTCGAAATCGCGGAGCCAATGGAGGCAGTGGTCAGACGGCTGGCCTCCACGGATATGAACACGGCGGCGATCGCCCGGAAAACACAGCTTGACGAGGACGCCGTAGCCCGGATACTGATGGCACAACAGTAAAAAACCAGAGAGCGTTGCACGTCTATGAAGGTCTGCCTGGGCGGCACGTTCAGCATCATACACGCCGGCCACGAGGCGCTGCTCCACCGGGCCTGCAAAGAGGGCGACCAGGTCATGGTCGGCCTGACCAGCGACAGGATGGCGCAACGGCGAGGCAAAGATGTCCCTTCCTACGAGGAGCGAAAAAAGCGGCTGCTGGAATTCGTAAGACGGACGTGTGATAGAAAAGTTGACATCGTGCCGCTCGACGACGAATACGGGCCGGCTACCACCGGGGTCTGCAACGCCATCGTGGTCTCACCGGAAACCGCCGGTGTCGCAAAACAAATAAACGACATCCGATGCAGCCACGACATCGCACCGCTCCAGGTCATCACCGTCCCCTACGTGCTGGCCGACGACGGCATCCCCATCAGCTCATCGCGCATCAGCGACAAAGAAATAGACGACGGACACCGCATCATCCCGCTCCACGTGTCCGTCGGAACCTCCAGCGAGCTGAAACGAGACGCGGCAGCGGCAGCGTTCCGGCGGCTGCTCGACGGCATCGACATCCACTGCACGATGGAGCCAGTAAAAACACCGGAAAACCCTGCTGGCAAACAGGTACGGGATGGCGCCCGCCGTAGAGCGGAGCAGAGCATCGGCACCGCCGACTACGGCGTCGGCATCGAAGCAGGCATCGTCAAACGCCGGGAGATAGCGATGCTGGAGCACGTCTGCACCCTGGTCGACAGCGCCGGCTACACCACCCATGGAACCGGCCCGGCCTTTCATATACCATCCGACCTGGCAGAAAACATGCAAAAGAACGCCATCGCCGACGTGGTGCCAGAGGACACGGAGAGCCTGGCTTCATATCTCTCCGGCGGCACGGTCACCCGGAAGCAGCTTGTACAGGAGGCGGTCGACATGGCGCTGCTGCCCCGGCTGCACGGCAGGCACAGGCACTAACTTTTTATGCCGCCGCCATATTCCAGTTTGACCTGCTGCGGGGATGGCCCAGCCTGGTAAGGCGCAGGATTGCTAATCCTGTGGGCGTAAGCCCTCGCGAGTTCGAATCTCGCTCCCCGCGTTTTTTTACTTTCCGCATTATTGACCGGGTTGTTTTCGGAGGGAGGAAAGCCACCCGAGCGGTGGCGAAAGCATTTAAAAGAGCTGCCGTTCAACGTAGCATGCGGCGCAGTCATCTGTCTAAAAGTCTTGCATGCGTTATTGTAGCGGTGTTGTTTGTTGTACCCGCGGCTCACAACCGGGGTTTGAACGATGAAGGCGTCCACTATGTGGGCGACGCCGGGACGTTAAACCGGCGGCTTGGCTGTATTCCAATCGATGCATATGACATAGATATAGCTGGCAGCGGCCCGGATGTCTCCGGTGCCGGGGAGCTCCCGGGTTCGTGGGACTGGCGGAATGCGACCGTGAACGGTGTGACGGGTGACTGGATGACCGTGGCCAAGTCGCAGGGTGGATGCGGCAGCTGCTGGGGTTTCGCGGCTATCGGCGCCCTTGAAGCCATGGTGAACATCCAGGCAGGCGACCCGGGTTATGATGTCGACCTGTCCGAGCAGTATCTGCTGTCCTGTCCCGGCGGCAGCGGCGGCTGCAGCGGATGGAACGCCTGGTGGGCCTACCGGTATCTCCGCGACCACGATGGCGCTATCACGGAGGACTGTTTCCCCTACTATGCAAACGACCGGATTCCCTGCACCGATAAATGCGGGGAGTGGCGGAACACGCTGTACCCCGTCACCGGCTACGAGGGCATGACCAATCCTCCCCGGGATGAGATCAAGGCGGTGCTGGTCGAACATGGGCCCCTGGTGGCAGAGATGGCCGTGATGGAGGATTTCGGCAGCTACGACGGCGGCGTCTACGAGCATCCGGGGGAGGAATCAACGAGGGATATCAACCATCAGGTGGTCATCGTGGGCTACGATGACGCGCTGGGCTGCTGGATCGTGAAGAACAGCTGGGGTGCCACCTGGGGTGAAAACGGGTACTTCCGGATAGCCTACGGCGACTGCCAGATGGAACATTTTCTTATCGCTGTTGAGACCTCCCCGGTCGTCGCCAGGGTGGGCGGGCCCTACTATGCCGAAGTCGGCCAGCCCGTTGCCTTTGACGGCAGCGCCAGCATGAGCTTCGGCGCTTCCATCGTCTCCTATGAATGGGATTTCGATGACGGCGGCAGCGACACCGGGGCAACGACCTCCCATACGTATACCGAGGAGGGCGTCTACCATGCCGAGCTCACCGTCATCGACGGCGAGGGGCGGCAGGCATCCTGTACAACCGCGGTCTATGTCGACGGGAGCGCTCCCCAGGTAAACATAACCCGGCCGGAGCGACGGAGCTTTTATTTCTTCGACGAGGAGAGCCGGATTCCGCTGGGCGTGGTGGTCATCGGCACGGTGACCGTTGCGGCAACGGCATCTGACGGCCTGTCGGGTCTCGAACGACTCGAGTACTATGTGGACGGCGAGCTCGTTGTCTCCACTACAGATGATTCATTCCAGCAGGAATGGACCGATGCAGGGTTCGGTCTGCATATGCTCGAGGTGAAAGCGTATGACACCGCCGGCAACGTGGAAACGGAAAAGATGTGGGTGTTCGCCTGGATGTAACACTC
>CAZQNC010000106.1:0-4790 GCA_964594625.1 uncultured Thermoplasmatales archaeon
TCATCACCGGCCAGGTGCACTACCTCATCGACATCTCGCTGTACCCCGGCAAAGAAATCGAGCTGCCCGAAAAAACGCCGTTCATGTGCCGGGATGTCACGTTCGAGCTGAGCTGGCAGGGCGGCGGCCCGCTCGGCCTGGTCATCGTCGACGAAAACAACGTCGCCGTGGGGGAGGCAGTGGCCGACAACGTGTCACAGCAGACGCTGGAGCTCGGCCAGCTCGGCGAAGGCGACTACCGGGCCGTCATCGTACAGCTCGGCGAAGCGGAGCGCGAGATATCATACACCCTTGATTATTCATGGAAGCAGTCAATGCGCGAGGACAGCGCCAACTCCCTGATGAACGCCGCCGAGGGCGCCGTTCTGGCATCGCTGACCAACTCGCCGCTGCTGTACACGTCCCCGGACAGGCTCTACGGCGACATCGAAAACGTGCTCACCAAGCTCGGCGTCGACCACGTATACTACGTGGACATCGGCAACCAGTCAGATGACAGCATCAGGAGCGAGCTGCGGCGCATCTGCTCCATCAAAAAAGAATACCACGACCTCGTGGACATGTACAACGATATCAGAGGCCGGACAGAGGAAAACGACATCGTGTTCACCACCATCGACCCGTGGACGACATGGCGGGCCGAGGAGCTCAAGCCGGCTGAAGAAAAAGACGGAGCACTGTACCTGGGCTCCGCCGCCTACCTGGCGGCGCATCACGGCGCGCCGCTCATGGCCGTGGACATGCATCCGCCGCTGTCACGGGCGGTGGCCTGGCACACGGAATGGTGGAAGGAACACGCCACCCGCGACGACGAACCCAACGTGGGCGCCATGTATCTCACCAGCAAGGAAGCCTACGACTTCCTCGACGAGCTCGGCTTCGACAAGCCCGGGGAACGGGAAAGCATCGTCACCGTGGCCGGCCAGTTCGACATCGGGGTCTCATGGGACCGCGCGTTCGTGGGAGCCGCAAATGCGGGCCGCCTCATCGGGACGCCCGTCGACACGGCGCAGTGGGCGTCACGGAGCGCCTTCTACCCCGCCATGATATTCGCCAATCCCGCGGTGAGCCAGGAGACAGTCAATCTCATAAACGGCAGCAAGAGCACCCGGAAGCTCAGCGGCCTGCTCAACATAGAGAAGCCGAGCCAGGAGGAAACATTCCGTGCACCGGTGCTCGCCTCCTACATGACCTACGCGCATCGGTTCAACGAGCGCGCCGGCGACTACTGGGATTTCCAGTATACCACCAACACGGGTATCACCCCGTTCTATCAGCCGTCCACCAACCCCATCGACCAGGGCGTGCTGGCCGAGTACGGCAAATACGGCTCATACTATCCCGACCTCTCCGAGACGGAGGTCGTCCCCTTCTACCTTGAAAAATGCGGCTACGAGATGGCCTACGCCACCAACTTCAGCGCCACCATGGAAAACCTCAACCGGGGTGTCATCGCCTGGTTCGAGACCACCCACGGCTTCATGGAAAACTCGGGCAGCCTCGCCTTCTGGAATCCCAGTGGCGCGCCGGGATTCTTCGGCGTCAACGTCAGCCTGCCCACCATCGAGCCCAACCCGTGGCGCGGCTACGAGCTCTACCTGCCCGGCTGGCTGGACGGCTCAACCGAGGAGCCGGACGTGCTGTCGCAGAGCCAGCGGCTCGGTCTGGACATCGTTCCCGCGAAGGCCAGCGATCTGCCATTGGCCGACCTGCTGCCCATCCTCAAGCGGACGGGCTACGACGGCATCATCATCACCGTGCTGTTCGGCCGCCTGCGCACCAAGGACTACACGGGCTACGAGATGGAGGAAGCAATGGAAAACCTGCACTCCATGGGCTTCAACGCGCTCAGCTGCCTGATTTCGAACACCTATCTGCACCTGTCGCTCATCCGCCACGGCTGCGTCTGGCAGGTCATCGACCCCTGGGAGACCTCGTGGTATTCGGCGTTCGCCAGCGAAATGTTCGCCCGCGACCTGGCGCTGGGCAAAACCGTGGGGCAGGCTTACACGGACAGCATCCTGCACACCGGCATCGGCTATCTGACCAAGGACTGGTGGTGGGACATCAAGGAAAACCTGTGCTACTTCGGCGACCCCGACATCTCCATGTGGTCACCCAAGTACGGCTGGGATAAACCCGAATCACTGGACAGCGGCACCATCCACGGCCATGCGCCGTTCGGCGCCACCGACTACCCGGAGGAAGCCGACGAAGGCGGGTTCTCCATGGTCGTCGGCATCGGCCTGATACTCATCGTCGCCGCAGCCGGCGCCTACCTCGGCTGGAAGTACAAGCAGCGGAAAAGCTAAACCGTGGCAGCGTTGCGCCCGGCGAGCAGCACCGCCAGGTATTCCGGCACCGCAGCAGAGCCCTTCTCAAGCGTAAACGACTGCTCCATCATGGTTATCTCCACCGGGCGCTGCAGCTCGACCTCGACGGGTTCATCGCTGAAGACCACGGCATCCCGCAGCGGGTCAAAATCGTCGATGTCGTCCAGCGCAACGGGCGTGACCCGCAGGCCGGTCTTGCCGTGCAATGACCCCGGCTGCCGGATCAGCCGCTTGACGTCCCCTGTAACCGGTTCATCGGGCTCACCGCGGAGCTCCACGGCGCACCGCTTGACAAGCTGCGGCATGATTTTTTTGATATACGTCGACTGATCGATTTTTCCCCTGCGGATGCGTTCGATGCGCTCCCCGGTGACGTCGTCGATGATACCCCTGGCGGTTTTTTCGCCGATACCCTCGAACGACGTCAACAGCTGCATCGCCTCGTCCGGTTCCATGTCCTTGAGCTCCTGGAAAAAAGCGACGATGTCCCGGCTTATCTTGCCCCGCCAGCCCGGCGCCGTCGGCGGCGCGATCTCCAGCGCGGTCTGCGACATCTTGCCCCGACGGGCGATGGTTTTTTCCCGCAGCATGGCGTCGAGGTCCAGTCCCCGGCCGGTGATGTAGTCCACGATCTCCCGGCGCTCCTGGCTCTCCAGCGGCAGCACCTCGGGGTGGACCACGTGGCAGTGGTAGCCCCGCCCGCCGCTGAAATACAGGGACAGCTCGTTGTCGGTGAAACCGAAGTCCTCGGTCAAAAAGGAAACAAGCTTTGTGAGCTCCTGCCTGACCATGGCCAGCATCTCCTCATATCGCATGTCTTCCGCCCCTGGCAGATGGTCGGCGTCGAGGTCGAAGATGAGGTCGGCGCCCATCCAGCCTTTTTCCTGCATCGTTGAGGCATCCGGCGTCTCGTAGTAGGCCGATGAATGGTAGACGTGGGCGGGCGCCCGTTCCCGCAGCAGCTCCAGCAGCTCGTCATGCCGCTTGAAGCCCACGTGCCGGGTCATCCCCGCCTGGTCGAAAAACACGAAGCCGTACTCCCGCCGGGTGAAGCGACGGGGCGCCGGCACCTCGGCGCTGCTATAGTAGCGCCGGAACCGTTCCTGCAGAAAGCTATCCATTGTTCCTCCGCGCCCGGCTCTTGATGCGGTAGTAGCCCAGCGGATGTTTCACCCGTTTGCAGATGCTATCCATTTTTTCGGCGGGGCAGAGCCCCCAGGTTGTGATGGACGAACAGCTCGGCGGCGTATACTCGGTGCCCGACACCTTGCCCGTGATATGCTCTATCTGGTACCGGGTCTTCCCCCGGCTGAAATCCGGGGAGCCACCAAACAATGCCACGATGCCGTCGGTGTCCATGCCCACCGCGTGCAAAAACGAGACCAGGGCGAAGCGCCCCACATGGGGGACGTTGACGCCCGACTGGGCGGCCGCCAGCAGCTGACGGATGCAGGGCGGCAGCTTCGCCACCGTGACCTCGCCCATGTCGGCCTCCCGCTGCATCTGCCGTTCCTCCATCAGCGTCCGCAGCCTCGTTACTTCTTCCTCGAAGACGTTGCGGACCTCGGAGGGCGGCTCCATCTGCCGGACCTCGCGGTAGATGGCATCCTGGATGGCGTTCTGCAGCAGCCGGGCCAGCTGCCGTTTCTGCAGCGTTATCCAGCCCTCCCCAAGGGGCATGTTGACCAGCTTCCAGCTGTCGCTCCACGTCGGCGCGTGTTCCAGGTAGTCGGTGAAATAGACGGCCATGTCGTCCCGGATGGCGAGGTCGAACTCCCCGGCGACCGCCACGAGCAATCCGTCGTCCTCGTCCCGGAGGTATTCGTAGGCCCGCTTGGCCTCAGACAGCGCATACCGGCCGGTGGCGTAGCCGCTGCTGACACTGGCCACGATGACCCGGGCGATGGGATAGGAAAAAATGTTCATCAGGGCATCGGTCTCCGACGCTGCGGGGTAGTCGCCGACCATGCCCTGCTCGACGGCGTCGTTGACCCGCATCCGTCCCAGCGCCCTGGCGCGCTCGTAGATGGGGTCGTGCAGTATCTCCTCGGTGCGGACACCCTCCTCTTTTACCAGCTGCCGGGCTTCGTCGAGAAAGGGATACCTGGCAAGCTGGGTGACGTCCACGTCATGACATCCCCCGGCTTATTTAATGTTTTATGGACGGGGACAGCCATGCCTTAAAAGCGTTATGCCACCTCGACGATGAACGTGGCATGCACCTCGTTTATCGCCAGCAGCAACGGCAGGATGGTCGTCCGTCCCTCGACCTCGATTTCGGCGAGGCCGACGGCGCCCGTCTCCACGTCGTCGCTCAGGGCGAGCACGATGCCGTCTGTCTCCGGCGTGCTCTCCCTCCGCCTCCGCCGCCATCCCGCGTGATATCTCGCCATCGGGCAGGATGACGTGGCAAATGTTAAATACGGGGTCGATATTTATGGCGCTACTTATGGCCGC
>CAZQNC010000107.1:0-4675 GCA_964594625.1 uncultured Thermoplasmatales archaeon
AAATTGTGCAATGGCACCATGTTAGTGTGAAAAAGACCACATGGCGAAGTCAAGGAAAAAGAGCAAGAGCAAGAGCAAGACTACAAGCAAGAGCAAAAGGAAGAGAAAGAGAAAGAGAAAGAGAGAGAAAAAGCTAAAGCGAAACATGGCGGACAACAGCCAAGACAGGCATCGCGGGCGGAGCCCAACCAGACACGACCGTGGATGCAGATGGAGCGCCAGATGGAGATGACAACGGCGACGACTCGTTGACAGCCCGAGAGCGATACGACCGACAACATCCCACATCAGCATCCGCATCTCCAAGCAAACCCAGGAAAAACTGGAGCCCTACAAGGACGAGGATATGACATGGGCAGACATAGTCAAGATGGGACTCGACGAGGCGGAGAAAAAAGCCGACCGAGACAACGTCATCGACACCATCATTCACGTCATCGAGGACACCGTTGCCGCGGAACTCGAAAAAATAAAGCAGGAAAACAGCCACGAAATAGAAGAACTCAAACGGCAGCTCAGCCGCAAGATAAACCAAGAGATAGAGACGCAACCAACAACCGGCCTATCCCCGGTCGCAACCGCCAGGCTCCGGGCAATAGAGGGCAACCTGAACGACCTCATGCAAGTGGTTGCCCTGACTGCTGGCTACCTCATACAGAACCATCCCGATTTTAACAGATGGCTCTCCCTTTTCAACATCATCAAAAACTATCATAACCCTTGAAGCCTCTCTCCAAGCGCCCGCAAAGAGCTTTCCACAGCCACATGCAATGGTAGGATGACCACGACAAGGGATCCAAACCGCCCATTTTTGAGGCAGATCTGGTCCCATGCCGGAATTTTTTCCTAACATCGGGTAATGCTCCTGATTCACCTCGGGACATCGGTGATGATACGCCACCTGTCCGAGGCCTCACCCAGCCCTATGGTTTGATCACCCCCTGCCTGCCACCTGCATAGCACTGACACAGGCTATACATTTTCCTGGTCTGCCCAGCGGAAAACAGGAACATTAGAAGCCTCACAGGATGCCTATCTACCCAGTTATCTCGTCTTTAATATACCCGAGCATCTTCTTGACATTCAACGTGTCCATGAAGAGGTCGAGGTCGTCGCGGGTGAACTCGCACATGAGGGCCAGGATGCCGAGATAGATGCCCAATCCGAGCAGGCCGTAGGCGAGCAGGCCATACCATCTCGACACGGGATACACCATCTCGTTGAGGTAGTAAATCGTGATGCCCATCGCCGTCGCGGCGATGCCGTGCAAAACGATGCGCCAGTTGGCCGTCACGCCGCTCACCCGCCAGACCACCCACCTGGTGTAGAGCAACCCGGCCGCGTAGGCCACCACGGTCGCGACGGCGGCGCCCACCGCACCCATGCTGGCTAGGTCGACGCCGAGCAGGCGGATGTCCTTCGGGATGAGGAGGACGTTCAACACGACGTTCATCGCCACCATGATCAACACGCGGTTCCGCGTGAAATGCGGCAGGTTCATCCCCAGCAGTTTCATCTGATACGGCCGCTCCATTGCGTCCAACAACGCGAAGATTGGCAGGATTTGCAGCACCGGGATGGCAGGATAAAATTTGTTGCTCAGCATGATGTGAATAATCGGCCGGGCCAGGAATATCATGCCGAAAACGATGGGGAACATGACCATCGAGAGGTACCGCTCCGCGGTATAGGTGAGCTTTTTGATGCCGTCCATGTCCATCTTGGCGTGCATCGCCGATATCGTCGGGAACAGCAGGATGCCGAGGGCTATCGTCGCCTGGTCCAGGAAGCGGGACAGTTTGAAGATGGCGAAGTAGTTGCCGCCCTCGACCGCGCCCCAGAACAACTGGATGAGAACCTTGTCCACGTTGGTCATAATGGTCGTCGATGCAGCGACGATGGCCAGCGGGACCGCAAACGTCGCGTACTTCCTGAACATCTCCCACGACGGCCTGCCTATCCTGTTTCCGCGGAAGAAATATACCAGGGTGATAAAGACCGCCACCTCGCCGACCACGTACGTCCCTGCCAGGGCGAGCGGGCCCAGCCCCGCCCAGACAACGTAGATGGTGGCGGCCACCCGCCCCAGCGTTTCAAACAGCATCGGCAACTGCTGTTTTGCCGTCTGCTTCCGTGCCTGGAAGGTCGTCCGCATGATAAGGCTCAGCGACCACAGGATGAAGTAGACGAGCATCACGTAGACCGCTGCCTCGTGCTCCGATGACTCGAAGCCCCGGCCGATGACATACTGCCAGATGAACAAGGAGCCGACCAGCAGCAGGGCCATCAGCCCGGTCAACGCCACCTTTATGGCCACGAAGGTGCCCATGCACGTCTCGAAATCCTGCCCCTCGGAAATACGTTTGATGTGTGCCCTGTGAAAGCCGAGGTTGGCAAACAGGTGATAGATGGAGACCAGCCCGTAGGCGAAACTGATGATGCCCAGCGCGTAATCCGGCATCGCCATGTACCGGGCGATGAGGAAAACGGCGACGTAGCCCAGGATGCCATTGGTTGCCTCGATACCGAGAATCAACGCCGACTTCCGGGCTATCATCGCTGCCTGTATCACGCGAGGCTTTTAAATATATATGGAAAAATGGATGCATGGATGTTTCACAAACAGAAGGGTTTAAATGGCTGGCTGGATTGAGAGAGACATGCAGGGTCAGAATCTGGATGCCGCTGTTCACCGGATACGCCATCTCGGGGGTGCCAGCGTCCGGTTTATCATGCTGTACGGCTCACAGGCCGAAGAAAGGCAGACGCCGATATCAGACACAGATATAGCCGTGTACTACCGGGCATCGGCGGAAGAACGATTCCGGTTCAGGATGAACGTGGCGGGCTCCCTGAGCAGCCGCTACGACATCCATATCTTCCAGGATCTCCCGCTTCACGTGCGAAAAGACGTCATATCGCACGGCGAGATCCTCTACCAAAAAGATTATGTGGAAACATTCAACATTTTCCTGCAGACGATAAGGGAATACGAGGATTTTAAACCCCGGCTGGACATATACTACGAAGGCTTGCGGCGATACGATGGATGAGCGAGACACAAACAGGACACTCGTCAAACTTGAGGACATGACCCGCTACATCAGCGAACTTCGCGACATGTTGCCTTCAAAACAGGAATACATGAACGATCTGGTAAAACGAAGGGCATGTGAAAAGACCATCGAATCTGCCATAGAATCCATGATAGACGCTGCAGCTATTATCGTATCCAGTGAGAGGTTAGGACTTCCAACGGACGAGGAAAGCATCTTCGACCTCCTGATTGAGCACAACGTTATCCCTGAAACGGTGGCTCAGAAGGCTAAGGAAATGAAAGGCTTTCGTAATATCCTCATTCATCGGTATGCCGATGTTGATGATGAACTCGTGTATCAGCATCTTCGGCACCACCTCAGCGATTTCCAGGCTTTCAGAGAAGCGGTGAAATCATACCTGAAACGATAGCCATCCCGGACATCCGAGATATCATCGCCTCAATGTCACAGGGGCTTTTCCATATACGGAAAAATAACATGCTGTAATACGTAAAGTAAACTTTAAGTAATACCTTTGGTATTACAATCATGGCGTCGCAGACGGTCTCCGCGAAGATACCAGACGAGATGAAAGAAAAAATAAAAGAACACCATATCCAGGTGTCCAAAGTGATACGGGATGCGCTGCAGCATGAAATCAAAAAAAGAGAAGCACAAAAAATCAGACAGGATATAGAGAACATAACGCCAATCCTCAAAAAAATACGTGGCAAAGACCTAACCCGGCTGGTACGGGAGGACAGGGAGCGATGATCCTCGATACCAGCTCCATATACCGGGTCATCGAGAGCGGTAGAATCGATGTCCTTGTACATGAAAAAACGCTTGACCTGGCTGCATATGAACTGGGAAACGTAATATGGAAACATTCCAGGAGGGAGAACATATCGTTCAGCGAGGGAAAAAAACTGGTGAGCATTGTTGAGAAATGTCTTTCACTCATGGAGGTACTGCGCCCCGGCATGCGCGAAAACGTGTACAGGATAGCAGCTGAGACCGGCATCACCTACTATGATGCCTCGTTCCTGCACGCTGCTCGCTCTCACGGAGAGCCGCTGGTCAGCGAGGACCAGGAATTATCAACGGCTGCCCGGAATATGAATATTCCCGTCCACGACGCCAACGCTATCCTGTAACCCTGCGAGAAGGGAAAACCAATACCATCCTACAAAAAAAACTGTTCAGTCGTCTGAAGCTCTCTCCAGAGGGAGCTGATATACATTCTGCAAAATGAGGCCCTGTGTTCCCGTTCAGTATACCACGCACAATGTCCGACAGCTCCTGTATCCTGTACCATTTCATGCGATTTCGAGCCCCTCTATCTCTCTCAGGAGTTTACTCCGCAGGTTATCAATCTCATTTTTCAAGGTAAGCGCGGATAGATAATCCTCGTAGGAGGGATGCTCGGGAATCTTTCCTCCTTTGATAGAGGTTTCAATTTCTTCTATGCGTGCAACGTCATATCTGTCCATTATGTCTCGTAATCTTTCCATCTTGTTAGCCAATTCAGTGAGCGTGATTATTGCTTCTGCCTCCCTCATTTTCAGGGCGTCTTTACTATCTTGACTTTGTCAGATTAATTTTTTGAGTCATCTCTCAATTTTTCGTAACTTTTT
>CAZQNC010000108.1:0-4528 GCA_964594625.1 uncultured Thermoplasmatales archaeon
AACAGCCAAATTATATATAAAGTTTACTCGTAAAAAAGCGCTGAGGGAGGGATTTGAACCCTCGAGGGGCGTGAGCCCCACAGGCTCTCCAGGCCTGCGCCTTTCCGAGCTGGGCTACCTCAGCATGATGTAAACCGGGTATGCGGCGGCGTTATTTTTTCCACATGGAGGGATAGGTGCCCTTGTGCATGATCACGCGCTTGGTGTCGACGGCGATGCCCTGGTCCTGTTCCATGATGTCGCGTGTTGACATCGTGGCGAGGCCGATGGCGACGCCTTCTCCTTTCAGGGACATGACGGCCACCTGTCCGCCGGGTTTGATGCCGGTGTCGACCTGGAGGATGCCCGCGACGGCGAGGTCGGCACCGTGGCAGATGGCGTCGATGGCTGAGTCACGGATGACCACGGCGGGGATGTGGATGAGTACATCTTCCATGGGTCTTATAATGTTTTTTATCTCTTCGCTGCCGTCTTCCTGCCAGAAGGTGTAGGCGTCGAGGAGGTCGTGCAGGGTGTGGGCGTCGTTTTCGGTGAACCGGCCGCTCCGGGTGCGGCGGAGCTCGTGCATGTGCGCTCCGCAGCCCAGCGTTTTTCCGATGTCCTGGCAGAGCACCCGGATGTAGGTGCCGCCTTGGCAGGAGACGCGGAACAGGACGTCTCGTCCCCTGATTTCCATGAGGTCGAGGTCGTATATCTCCCGCTGGCGTTCCTCCCGTTTGACGGCTGCCTGCTCGGGGGGCATCTGGGTGACGGTGCCTATCTGCTGCCGGCAGGCGGCCTGTATCTCGCTGTCGTCCCGTTTCCCGTGGAGGCGCATCACCGCTATGTATTCTTTGCCCGCTTCGTGTAATAGGCCGATGGTCTTGGCGGCGTTGGACAGCGCCACGGGGAGCACGCCGGTGACGTCGGGGTCCAGGGTGCCGCCGTGGCCGGCTTTGTCCAGGTGGAAGATGTCGCGGACCCAGGCGGACACCTGGTGGGAGGTGGGACCGGCCGGCTTGTCCACGATGGCGACGCCGTTGTGTATGTGCTCCTCCATGCTGCGGTGGAAGGGCTTTTTGCCGTAATGGGGGTTGGTGGTGGCCTCCGCCTTGATGAGACGGCGGCGCTGCTGGGGGCGCATGATTCAGGTCAAATACCCGCCGCTCTTATAAATGCTTTGCAGTCGGTAAACGGTTAAATGCGGCCGCTGTTTACGAGGGATATGAGACGTGCGTGGATGGCCGTATGTGTCGTTGTCCTGCTGACGGTCTGCTGCCTCGGGATACCGGGGTATGACGGCGGGGCGTCGTTGCAGGGGGACATATTGTACGTTGGTGGCTCCGGCCCCGGCAACTACAGCAGCCTGCAGCTGGCGCTTGACGATGCGGGTGATGGCGACACCGTGTACGTGTACGATGACGGCGCCCCCTATTATGAGCGGGTGGTCGTGGAGGCCAGCCTGCATCTGACCGGTGAGAGCCGCACGTCGGCGATTCTTGACGGCGGTGGCAATGGAACGGTGGTCGCCGTGGCCGCGCCGGACGTGGTGGTCTCCAATCTGACGCTGCGGAACAGCGGCGCTGCCGGGTCCGGGCGGGCGGGTGTGCTGCTCTCGGCATCGGGCTGTCTCGTCCGAGACGTGGTGCTGCGGGGTAACGAGTACGGCGTCATCTGTGACAGCCGCGGGCAGCGGGTGGCCCGCAGCCTGATGGCGGAGAACATCGGGGGCGTCATGCTGCGGAATGCCACGGTATGCGTTGTTGCGGATAACGTGCTGGATAATAACCGGCTGTCCGGCGTGTCCCTGCTGCCGGCATCCGTGGGCAACGTGGTCAGCGGCAACCGTATCGTCAATGGCAGCTCGGCGCAGGGCGTGCTCGCCGGCGGCACGGGCAACCGCATCGAGGGCAACGTGGTCAGCGGGCAGCGGTACGGCGGCCTGCAGCTGCTCGGCTCGGGCAACGTCGTCGCCGACAATTCGTTTGCCGGCTGCGGGCTGGGCGCCCTGTATGAGTACCGGAGCAACGTGGTGCGGGGCAACACGGTCAACGGGAAACCCCTGGTGTACCTTGAAGATATGTCGGATATGTCGGTGGCGGAGGCGGGGCAGGTGTTCCTCGTCGGCTGCACCGGGATAACGGTCAGCGGGCAGCAGCTCTGCAATACGACGGTGGCCGTCGAGCTGTTGGCTTCCTCCGGCTGCCATGTCACCGGCAACACGGTCTCCGGTAACCTTGCCGGGGTGATGCTGTGGAACGCCTCCGGGAACCATGTCGCGGGCAACGATATCTCCGGGAACATGTTTGAAGGCGTCGACGTCGGCCCGTTCAGCCATCACACCCATATAGAGGGCAACGTCATCAGAGGGAACAACGACGGCATTTCCATGTGGTCCCAGGGCAACGTGGTAGCAGGCAACGTCATCAGCGGCAACTGGCACGGGGTACAGCTCGACCTGTCCGGCAACAACACCGTCACGGACAACGAAATAGCCGACAACACCGAGGGGGTATCCCTCTGGCAGGAAAGCCACGGCAACACCCTGTCAGGCAACGTCTGCCGGAACAACACGCGCGCCGTCTCCCTCCACTACGGAAACACGGAAAACAGCATCAGCCATAACATGATAACGGGCAGCAAATACGGCATCGACATCAGCCCGTCGAGCGACGACAACCTGGTGGAGGCCAACAACCTGTCCGGCAACATGGTCGGCGTCTGGATCGGCTCCGCCGGCAACGTCATCAGGTACAACAATTTCATGGACAGCGAACGATGGCACGCCACGTTCATCTCCGCGGACCGCGACCCATTGGTTCCGCACAACCGATGGAACCGGAACTACTGGGGGCGGCCCCACCTGCTGCCCAAACCAATCCTTGGATGGCGGCTGCCATTTCCCTGGCTCAACGTTGACTGGCGCCCGCTGCTGCAGCCCTACCAGGGTTAATCGGAGGGATACCAGCGGCAGCTTTTTTCGTCCATCGGGCAGCGATGCCCTGTCTTGCAGGGCGGCCCTGCATTGTCGAAAACAACCGGGGTGGCCTCCCGCACCAGCCGGAGCATCCTCCAGGCCAGCGCCCTGATCTCCCACTGCGCGTGAAGGCAGCAGCGAAGCTCGAAAAAGTTGTGGAGCGACCGGGCGTTCATGGATACGATGATCTTGGTGCAGGCCGCGTTGGGCAGCACGTACCGGGCGTCCTCCGTCGGCGCGACCTCCTGGAGCTCCTCGTAGGCATCCCAGATGGCCTGCATCGCCTCGTGATACCGCGTTTCCTTTCCGGAGGCGGCGACGGACGGCGGCGTCACGTATTCCCGCCCGGATTCCACGTAGCGCTGCGACTGCTGCGAATAGGAGGCAATGCGGTGCCTGACGAGCTGGTGGGTCAGCGACCGCGACACATCGGAGATGCCGAAGGTATAGGTGGCGTGCTCGATGACGCTGTCGTGGCCCAGGGATATGACGTGGCGGAGCATGTTGCGGAGGGCTGCCGGGTCGTCTTTGCGCAGTTCCGCGATGTCGCTCTTTGAATGGGTCAGCTTGGCGGCCATGGCGGACAGCAGGTCGCCCTCGGGGGTATGGGAGAGCAGCTCCACCTGCACGCTATTCCCGCTCCCGTATGAGCTCGAGCAATCCGAGGGGGTCTTCCAGTTTGGAGAGCTCCTCCCGCCCGATGACGGGGATGCCGGCGAGGTTGGTCCGGGTGGATGATTCCATGAAAAGGACAGATGGCCGTTCCACGACGCGTGACACGTTGGAGAGCAGATGGGCTCTCTCCCGGACGCGGCGGCATTCGGTGGCCACCAGCAGCAGCTCGTCCATGAACTGGGAGATGGCGTTGAACGGGGAACGGTCGGTGGGCATGATGGAGATGTTCATGGCTTCGAGCAGGGACAGCATGCAGTTGCTGATGTGGCGGTCGGTCTCCCTCTCGTATTCGTGGATAAATGCGGCGATGTCGAGCGGCTGCAGGACGTCCTCCCCGAGGAGCTCGGCCATCTTTTCAGCCATTTCTATGGTGGCCCGTTCGCCCTGCTCGTACATGCGGATGGTTCGGCGGGATACGCCGGTCATCCGGGCGAGCTGCCCCCGGGAGACATCCTGCTGGTCTCGCAGCTCTCTGAGCCGCTCGCCGTTCAGCCGGACGTAAAAACCGCCGGGGGCGGCGCAGATGAGCGGATGAACCCCGTTGAGGTAGTCGTGCAGGGTGTCGAGCGTGATGATGGGAACGTTGTATCGATAGTAGACGACTTCGTCCTCCAGCGGCCCGGTGCCGGTCCGGTTGCCGATGAGGATGGGGATGCCGTCGAGGTGTTTGGCAAGAAAAAGGAGTTCCCGGGCGACCTCCTCGCTGAGGGCGTCGATGTTGTTGAGCACCTTGACCAGCAGGAGGGCGTTGTCCCGGCGGGCCACGAAGTCGAAGCTGGACGGGCGGATGGTGCATACCTCGGAGAGGTAGAAGCCAGCCCGGGCCAGCAGGCCCCTGGTGTCCTCCAGGAGTTCCTTTTTCATCAAGACTCAAATACTGCTCTCTTATATAAAAGA
>CAZQNC010000109.1:0-4483 GCA_964594625.1 uncultured Thermoplasmatales archaeon
GCGACCATATCCTCCCGGCGAAGCCGGCCGATGATGCCGACAACCCGGGCCTCCTCAGCGTCGACGGCCGCAACGAGCTCCCGCCGGGTCATAGACCCCGCGAGCAGCAGGCGGACAATCTCGCCGCGTATCTGGCGGTCGGAGCCATCAAATGGGGACTGCCGGGTGTAGCTCGCGCTCTTCCGCCCCGGGTTGCCATGGCGCTGCTTGAGCATGACCCCGTAGTCCATCAGCGCGCTGTACCACCGCCGCGGATTATCCCCGTCCAGGGTGGCCTCCACCAGCGGGCGGATGGCATCGTCGCCAACCTTCTCCCGGTCGGGAAAGAAAAAATGAATGAAAACCGTCCGGATGTTGGTGTCCATCACCACGGCCGGCAGGTTGAACGCAAAGACCCGCACGGCTGCCGCCGTATACGGGCCGATGCCGGGCAGAGATTGCAATGCCGCCTCGTCGCCGGGAACGGCGCCGTCATAGCGCTCGACGATGTCAGCGGCGGCCTGCCGGAGATGCATGGCCCGGCGGTTGTAGCCCAGCCCCTGCCAGGTCTCGAGGACATCGTGCAGCGAGGCTGCCGCCAGCGCCCGGACGCCGGGAAACCGGTCAAGGAACGCCCGGTATTTCGGCACGGCACGTGATGTCTGCGTCTGCTGCAGCATGACCTCCGAGACCAAGATGTGGTAGGGGTCGGTGGTCTCCCGCCAGGGAAAGCTGCGGCCGTGGCGGTCGTAGTAGCGGTAGATGATGCTCCTGAATGTCTCGATGTCATGCGCGGACAGCTCGACGGGGTTCATGCTCAGCTGAGCAGGCCCTCGATGATACGCTCGGTCGCCTGGTCCTCGTCGAGACCGCGGGCCATCAGGGTTTGCAGCTGCTTGGTGTCCACGCTGCCGATGGCCGCCTCATGGGTGACATGCGCCAGGGGATGGCTGACCTCGACGATGGGGATGGCGGTCGCGCTGCCGTTGTCCTTGATGATCTCCTTGCAGTCGACGTGGCCTCGCGCGTGGGGAGCCGTTGCCCGGAGCTTGTTGTAGACCTCCGCCGTGGCCTCGTCGCGCACCGCCACCCTGGAGCTGAGGACGCCGCGGGCTCCCTCGCCGACCAGGTCGCCGCGCTCGTTTATCTTGATGCTATCCTTGTGGCGTCCGCTGACCTTGCTCATCATTTCAAGGGTGCTGTGCTCCCGGCCGGTGATACCGTAGTCGATGTCCAGCACGCCGACCCGTCCCTGGATGAGCTCGAAGACGGTGGCGAAGCGGGCGTGTGGCGCCAGCTCCACCTCGGCCGAGGGATAGACGGCGATGCCGCCCTCATCGCTGTGGATGTGTTTTTCGTCGTAGCGGTAGGAGGCATTTTCGCCGACGGATATGCGGGCGTCCATGACGTGTTCGACGTCGACCGCACGGGGGAAAATACAATGAGAGAGCACGGATATGCTCGCGTTGGGCTCCAGCCTGATGTCCATGTCGATGCGCTGCACGGCCTGCTCCCGGGTCACGCCGAAGCACAGGTGCACCCGGCGGTCTATCTGCACGTCCTCTTCGACCACGATGTCGACGGCGACGCCGTCGTCGAGCTCCTCGGTTTCCACCTGCAGGCCGGGCACGAGACGTTTGCTGGCCACCTCGTTGAGGTTGATGGCCAGGTGCGCCGTATCCTCATCCTGCAGCGCCCGGTCGACCCGGGCCATCTGCAAAAGGTCATTCATCTCCATCGTCGCTTCCTCCGTCGGGAACATTCTTGTGGCCGCAGGGAATGCATTCCTGCTCGAAGTAGGGCAGCAGTGTTTCCATGCGGCCCTTGTCGACCAGCCGGCCGCCGCAGAGCAGAAAGCCGTGCTCGGCCTGCTGCATCACCGTCATGCTGTGCGTGATGAGCACCACCGTGGCGCCGTAGCTCCGGAGGAGGTCGATGCCCTCGAATATTTTTTCCAGCGAGGCCACGTCGATGCCGCTGTCCGGCTCGTCCAGCATGACCAGGCGGGGGCGCATGGCCAGGATGGAGGCCAGCTCGAGTTTTTTGCGCTCCCCGCCGCTCAGGGTGTCGTCGACGGCTCTGCCCATGTATTCGTCGGGGGCCAGCCCGACCTGCTCGAGCGCTTCGGCGATGTCGTCGCTGTCCGCGTCGGTGGCGCCGGCCCGGATGAACGACTGGACGCTCAGGCCCTCGTAGCGGGCGGGCTCCTGCCAGGCCAGGGTGATCCCCCGCCGGGCGCGCTCGTCCACCGCCAGCGGGGTGATGGACTCGCCGTTGTAGCGGATGTCGCCGTCGATGTCCCGGTAGCCCTCCAGCCCCATGATGGTGAACGCCAGCGTTGACTTTCCGGCTCCATTTGGTCCGACCACGGCGTGGACGTGTCCTTCCCACAGGTCGAGGGAGAGGCCGTCGAGAATTTTTTTGTCCTCTATGACGAGGGAAACGTTGTCTATTTCAAGGATACCCATCGTTGTCCTCCTCCGGCATGCGCAGCAGCCGGGCGTTGACAGCCACGATGATGGTGCTCAGCGACATCAGGATGGCGCCGGCCGCGGGCGAGATGACGATTCCCTGGTTGTACAGCACGCCGGCTGCCAGGGGTATGGCCACCACGTTATACCCGGTGGCCCATAAAAGATTTTGGACCATCTTGCCGTAGGTCGCCTCCCCGAACAGGATGAGCGAGGCGACGTCCATGGGGTCGCTGTCCACCAGGATGATATCCGCGGTCTCCGCCGCCACGTCCGTCCCGGAGCCGATGGCGATGCCCACATCTGACTGGGCCAGCGCGGGGGCGTCGTTGATGCCGTCGCCGGTCATGGTCACCACGGCACCGCGCTCCTGCAATGCTTTGACCTTGTCCTGTTTTTCGTGGGGAAGCACCCCGGCGAAGTAGCCGTCGAGGTTCAGCTCTTCGGCCACGGCGGCGGCCACGCTCTCGGTGTCGCCGGTGAGCATCCAGCATTCGACGCCCGCTTTTTTGAGCCGCTGTATCGCCTCCTTTGACCGCGGCCGCAGGGTGTCGGACAGCGCGATGACGCCCGCCGGGGTTCCGTCCACCAGGACGTAGACCACCGTTGCAGCGTCACGCTCCATGCTTTCACGGCGCTCGATGCCCTGCTCCTCGAGATAGCTGGGGCTGACGATGGCAACGACGTGGCCGTCGACCTCGCCCTGGACGCCCTGCCCCTTGACGGCCTGGAAATCCGTGGCTTCAGCCGGTTCCACGTCTCGCTGCTCCGCCATGTCGATGACAGCGCCGGCGATGGGATGCTCGCTCCGGCGTTCCAGCGACGCAGCCAGTCGGAGGAGCGCTTCCTCGTCATATTCGTCGGACAGCGGCTGCACCATGGTGACGGCGAAGCTGCCTTCGGTGAGCGTCCCGGTCTTGTCGAACACCACGGTGGTGATCTTCCGCGCGTTTTCGAACGCCGTCCGGTTCCGGATGAGCAGGCCGTTCCGGGCGGACAGCGTGGTTGACACGGCGACGACGAGCGGAATGGCCAGGCCCAGGGCGTGGGGACAGGTGATGACCATGACGGTGGCCATCCGCTCGATGGAAAACACGAACGATCTGCCGGTGAGCAGCCACGCCGTCAGAGTGGCGAAACCCGCGGTGAGCGCGATGACGGTCAGCCAGAACGCGGCCCGGTCGGCCAGCCGCTGCGTCTGCGACTGCGACGCCTGCGCCTCTTCCACCAGGGTGATGACCTTTGACAGATAGGTATCGTCGCCGGTGTGCTGCACCTCGACTTCCAGTGAGCCGTCCCCGTTGATGGCGCCGCCGATGACCTCGCTGTCTTTTTGCTTGTGGACGGGCGTGGATTCCCCGGTGAGCATTGCCTCGTTGACGTAGCTGTCTCCTTCAACGACGACGCCGTCAGCCGGGATTTTTTCGCCGGGCTTGACCAGCAGATGGTCGCCCGTCTGGAGCTCGTCGACCGACACGTCCTCCGTATCGCCGTCGGTAACGCGATGGGCCACATCGGGCATCAGCTGCGCCAGCTTTTCCAGGGCCCGTGAGGCGCTCATCACGGAGCGCATCTCCACCCAGTGTCCGAGCAGCATGACGTCGATGAGGGTCGCCAGCTCCCAGAAAAAATATTTCCCGGGCAGCCCGAAAACGACGGCGGTGCTGTAGAAATAGGCGACGGAGATGGCCACGGCTATGAGGGTCATCATGCCCGGCCGGCGCTCCGTTAGCTCCCGGTAGAGCCCGTGGAGGAAGGGCCAGCCGCCGTAGAAAAAGATGAACGTGGAGACGGCGAACAGGGCGTACACGCTGCCCTGGAACTCGAGGGTGAAGCCAAGCCAGTCCTGGATGGTCGGCGAGAGCGCCAGGACGGGGAGCGTCGCCGCCAGTGATACGAGGAAGCGCCGGCGGAAGTCCTGCAGCATGTGGCGATGATGGTCGCGTCCGTTCGGCGGCATCGTTATACTGCTGTGCCACCCCATGAGATGGCGTCCACTGGACAGGTCTCTATGGCCCGCTGGCAGTCGCAGG
>CAZQNC010000110.1:0-4480 GCA_964594625.1 uncultured Thermoplasmatales archaeon
GCATCTGTCGGATAGTCATGATGCCAGCCGATGGTGTTCCATCCCGTGTACAGGTCAACGGACACGTTTGACAGCGGCGCCCCGGCCACACTGAAACACGTGTCACCGGCAACATAGACAAAGTAGCCTTTTCCCTCACCGACGGGGAAATCCTTGTACGGCGGGCTCGCCGACGTATACAGCTGATAGGTCTGACTGCTGGCATTCCAGCCGTAGATGACGCTGCAGCCGGATATGTTTTCCAGCAGCGAGGACGCCGTGTCATGGTCGTGTGTCACCGGCAGCCCGACAAGGTTCCAGCCGTCGTGGAGCGGGCAGCTGAACGACTGGGCTTCAACCGTGAAGGCTCCCGGGAGGGATGTGCTGCCGTATCCGAGGGTGTCGTTCGCCCAGAGCTGGTAGGTATAGTTCCCGGGACTGCTATAGGTTTTGTTGCAGTAGTAGGCACTGCCGGTAACATTGTCGGCGATGGAGGCATTCGTGTCATATCCGTCCGGTCCGGTTACGTGTAGGTAGACCTCGTCTACGCCGTCCGGGTCGGTCACGGTGCATGAGATGGTAACGGGGCTGCCCGCCTGCTGGATGGCGGGTGCTGCCTGCACGTTGGTTATGTTCGGGCGGTCGATGTCCGTGCTGAGAGCTTTGATGCAGAAGTTCGCCGTGTCGTTCAGCGTGTGCAGGTCGAGCCAGGTTGTTCCGTTGTAGTAGTAGCTTTCGCCGGGGCTGGAGGAAGAGGTGACAATCGTCCGGCGTGTATCGCCGAGGAGAACGGGGACGTCGGAGGTCCGGTCATAGGGATGACCTCCCGCGGAGAGATGCAGGGAGACATGGAAGGCGTCACCGACGGTCAGCTCGACGGGGCTGGCAAGGTCCACGGTGTGGAAGCCGGTGTGGTTGCAGACACCGGTGTGCTGGGCTCGGAGGCCCTGGAGGGAGTTACCCGTGAACGTGTCGTATACGGCCACCGTGTATGAGACGTCGTCTGCGGCGGTGTAAAAGCTCACTGCCTCCAGCCGACCGTCCGCCGTGGCGTTGAATGTGTTGAACGCTGCCGTGCAATTGGTCAATGTGTCCCGCCAGCCGTGGTAATCATGGGAGTATATTCTTTCGTAGGCGCGCCGTTCAACGCCCTGGAAGGATACCGCTCCCATCTCCGGGTGCTTACAGCAGTGCTTGTCGTAATATGATATCCAGAAGTAGCCGTCGGTGCTCCAGGTACTCCCCCAGCTGTTTTTGCAGAGCCAGGCACCGGGCTGCGGGGCCTGTGTGGCCTTATCGTCATCCCAGCCCACGATGGCGATCGCGTGGTTGGGGTCGCTGGTGTCGCTGGGCGGCTGGTAATGTGCGTCGTAGTAGGAGTCGTAGAATCCGCCGCCCCAGTACATGCAGGTGCCCATGACGCCGTGGTCCATGACAGCCCGTTTGATAGTGTCGATGTGGCTGAGGTTCGCTCCGGCAGTATACCATTCTATGTTGCGGGGCATGTAGATATGGTAGCTGCTGTTGTACCGCTCGGGCGGCGTGGTATATGACTGGCCGTCTATGTCCCGCACGGCGCCTTCGCCCCGGGCGAGATACGCGCTTGCCACCCGGTAGTCGCCGCCCTGGTGGACGGTCAGGCCGTCGCCGGTTGGGGGGTCGACGTCGTCGTTGTTGTGCTGGTTGAATCCGTTCCACCAGTCGAGATGGTATTCGGCCAGGTTGGGCTCGCCGATTTCGTTCGCCGCGGCCCATGTCCCGGTCATGCACAGGTTGCCCTCCAGGGCTGCCATGACACCGTGGCACCAGCAGGTGCCGCCTGATTGGTCTTTCACGGCGGTGACGTAGCTGGTGCCGTTGACATCTCTGAGGTCGTAGGAGGCAGGAGGAGCAGGGCCGGTGATGGTGAACTGCCGTGCCGTGGAGGTGTTGCTGTTGCCGGCGGTGTCGTTCGCCCGGATGGAGTAGGTGTACACGCCGGATATGTTGTATGTGGCGTTGTAGTAGTGCTCGGTGGCGGAGCCGGCGCTGGCCATGGTAAGGTTGACGGGGGTAAACGCCGGTGGGCCGGTGACGTTTACCGTGACGGTGTCCACGTCTGTGGTGTCTGTGACGGTGCAGGTGATGTTCACCGCGCCGCCCTGGTACTGCGGGTCTGGCTGGGCGTCGACGGCCTGGATGCTCGGGGGCTGGGTGTCAGACTGGTTGAACGTGGTCCATGCGGCGTCGATGAAGTTGTCCGGGTCGAGGGCGAATATCTGGGTCGAGTTTTGGTTCGCCGCTGTGTTGGGATGGGAGTTGCCGCTTTCGCCGCCGTACTCGGCCCGCAGGCGGTTGGGATGGCTGCTGTGGGTGTCCGGGTAGGCGAGGACGTCGAACCAGTCGAAGACCGCCACGTTGTTGAGGCCGGGATGAGCTGCGTTGTAGTCGGCGAGCCAGTCCTGTTTCAGCCAGGTGTTGAACACCCGGGCGCGGTGTGCCTCGGCGTCGTTGGTCTCGTCGGAGGGAGCATAGTGGCGGGGCGGGGCGGTGACCGGGATGAACAGGGTGTCAGGATGCGCGGCGAAGACGTCTTCCAGCGGCTGGTATGTGTACCCGTTATAGGTGTAGGTTTCCCCGGCGCCGTCGGGATGGCGGTAGACGGCCTTGTAGTTGGCTGTTGTCTGGGTGGCGCTGAACGGGTCGCCGGGTTCGGTGCCGTTGGAGACGATGTTGCTGATGGGGTAACAGCTTTTGAACATGATAATGTGGTTGACGCCGTCCGCGCAGCCGTGCAGCTGCACTCCGTCAAGGTAGTCGTTGAACCATCGTATCCAGTGGTCCATGTCGGTCCGGTCGCCTGGGGTCGGCGCCAGCGAGTCGGGTCTGCCCGTGTCCGGCGGGATGTCCGTACCGTAGTAGATGTCGTTGCGTTCGTCTACATAGGTTTTTGCGAGAAGCGCGCTGTGGAGACCATCGCTGAGCCAGTTCTGGCCGCAGGAATGATGGATGAACACGAGGTCGTCGCTGTCGGCAAAACGGGGCGTGTCCGCCCGCATGCTGACGACGGTGTGATGTGGATGTGAACCGAGGAGGGAGAGAAAAAGAGCGGCGGTCATGACGCAAACAAAAAATGCTATCGTTCTGCTTTTCATTGGCATATATATCGTCGGCCAAACATATACTTTTCGGGGTCGCGGGAGGCCGTCATTTCTTTGCCGTTACTGCAGGTGGGCATATACGCCTAGAAGGTTTGCCGCGGCTATGCTCGTTTTATTGTCCAGTTAGGTAATGTAGCGGCATCGATGGGAGGGGAAAGTGCCACAACGCCAAACAGCTCTACTGCACGCTTGGTCAGGGACTGGTTGCCAGCGGAAACGGTGACCATGTACATCTCGGGGAGCAGATTAAAACCCTCCCTTCCCACACCACGATATCCTGCGGCTGGGACTGGATGATGCGCGCTATGTGTCTCTTTTCCCCATACGAGCGAGTGCCGGGTTGTGTTCCAGTAACCTTCTACCGGCTCGCCTCCCTTGTTCCATACCCAGGCCATGAATCCCCACCCAGTCCGCCTCTCCTCGCCCGGTTCGCTGTTTACTCCCGCCTGGATATACAACTCAATATCATCGCCATCCCCCAGGGCAGTGACGGAGGCACCGCTAAATCCTGCAACTGCGGGCACCGTCAGCATTGAAACTACTATGATGGCTACCAGACCGGCGGACAGTTTATGATGGGCTGGAAACTGCATTTGTAAAACCTCCGTTAGGGCTATCACTGATTGGTTTTGGGTAGGTGGACGGTGGCCGAATCCTCGGCGGTTTGTGGGGTAGAATCCACTGAAGACGGAGCATTTTCTCTTATCGCATCTGAGTGCCAGTAGGTACATTCCAGAGATGAGGAGGTGTAGAGAGTCCCATCAAACGTATATTCATAGACGGTCAGGCTCCACCTGGCAGAGTCGTCGGTTTCATCGGGGGCTGTCTCGTAATCTCGCCAGTCCCCACGTTGCCACTCGCCGTCAATTTTTATCCTCCCAATGAACTCCCATTCCTCTATCCATAACCCACTATCTCCCTGGTAATCATCGATTTCGCACCAGACGAAGAATCGTATCTTATCTCCGACTTCAAACCCGTCAAGGTCTATCTGGTTTGCAGTGGCCGTCACAGAAGCATCGGCATCCGAAGGACCGCCAACAATCTTCAGTTCTCCCAGACAAATGTTATGCCCGGCAACGGCTGCTGAATCTTCTTCTTGTGTTGCAGCTGACGCAAAAGGAGCCGCTAGCAGCATGAGAAGTAGAGCGGTTACTACAGAGGCAATCTTATTTTTCATGTATCTCGTCCTTTTGCTTCATCGACCCTCTCCGGAAGGGTTCCTTTCCTTTTTTCCGCCGGGGCCATCATCAATGTATTCAACAAAATTCGGTTTTTTTTATATTTTACGGGCTTCACAGTACTTTGTACTGTCCTGAAAACATTTAACAAACGGAAGTTCTATGCTGAGATGCCGAAGC
>CAZQNC010000111.1:0-4356 GCA_964594625.1 uncultured Thermoplasmatales archaeon
TGGACGATGCCCCGGGCGACGCCGTCCGCCACCTGTTCGCGCATGACGAGGGAATGATACCGGGGATGCGACGGCGGAATCGACATATACGAGTATCCGCCCCTGCGTTTAAAACCTTGTTTTCCGCGGGTTTACCCTGGTGGCACCTCGAAAAAAATAGAAAACTATATTTAAAGTAATATCTTTACACGGTATGAAATCCCTAAATAAGTTTTTGGGTGTGGGGCTGGCGGTGCTCGTCACCGCGAGCCTGCTTGCCGGGACAGCCCTGGCGCAGGACGAGGTGGTTGATGAATGGGACTGGGCCGGCGGCGGCCTGTTCGCCGGCATGGCCTGCCTGATATGGGTGGTCATGCTCATCATCTGGATCGCCATCGGCGTCTGGATGTACAAGGACGCGGAAAAACGGGGCAAGAGCGGCGCTCTGTGGCTCATCATCGGCCTGCTGTTGGGTATCATCGGCCTCATCGTCTGGCTCATCGTCCGCCCGCCGGAACCGTCGTTTTACGACAAGCGACGCGAAAGCCAGGAGGAGGAGGACCGCCGGCGGTGCCCGGAGTGCGGTCGCAACATTCCCTTTGACGCCAGCGTCTGCCCGTACTGCGGCAAAAAATTCGGGGAATAAAACCCCCTCTTTTTTCCTTTTATTCTCTTTATCTTTTATGCTGTTTTTATGGGAGCGGTATATTAAAATAACAGTTGTATTTCAGGGAGTATGAAGCAGACCGTCATCGCCGCGGCAGCCGTCTGCACCGCGCTTCTTTTCATCCTGTCGGCCATCTCGCCGGCGCCAGTCGGGCAGCCCGAGCCACGTTTTTCCGGTGCCGGTGTTGCCTCGTCGACCATGGATGGCCAGATGCTGCCGGCGGTCAACAGGTCCGTGCTTTACGGGTATCTCTCCGGCCTGGTGGGCTTCGGCCCCCGGGTGACCGGCACCCCGGCATGCCGGGCGGCAGCCGAATACATCTACCGGGAGTTCGAGCAGCTCGGCCTGCAGGTCAGCTATCACGACTGGACGGCCCGGGGCAACCTGTGGCATCCCGGCCGCTACGACAGCCAAAACGTGATTGCGACGTTGCCCGGCGGCAGCGACGCCACCATCATCTTCAACGCGCACTACGACACCGTCGAGGGCACCGTGGGAGCCGACGACGACGCCTCGGGCGTGGCCGCCGTGCTGGCCGCCGCCCACGCATTGCACGACCGCCGGTTCAACCACACCGTCACGTTCGTGGCGCTGTCCGGCGAAGAGGAAGGCCTGCTGGGCAGCCATGCCTACGCCCGGGACCTCTACACGTCCAATGCGTCCGTCATCGTCGAGTTCAACGCGGACATGATCGGCCACGCCAACACCAGCGAGGGCGGCCGCTCCTTCCGGATGTACGGCACAGAGGACACCGTCTGGATACGAGGCGTCGTCGAGGATGTCAACGCCGCCATGGACATCGACTTCGACCTGGTCAACGGCTCCATCGGCCGGGAGGGCCAGGGCGGCAGCGACTACGCCTCCTTCGCCCATTACGGCTACGAGGCGGTCGCGTTTTTCGAAAAAGAATGGAACCCCTACATGCACGAGCCCGGGGACGACCTGGACAACGTCAACATGAGCTACCTGTACAACACCACGGCGCTCATCACCGGCACCATTGCAGCGCTGGCGGACATGCCCCTGCATCCACAGGTCACCCTGGAGACGCCGCGGCGAGACGCCGTCTACCTGGATGGCGAAGCGGTGCTTTCGTCAGCCGGGCGGCGCTCCGTCATCGTCGGCGACTGCACCGTCACGGCCCGGGCATGGCACGGCAGCCTGGAGCAGGTGGACTTTTACCTGGGCGACGTGCTGGTGCACACCGACACCGCGGCGCCGTACACCTGGGATATCAGCCGGCCTGTGCTGGGCGAGCGGACGCTCAGAGCCGTGGCCACCGATATGGCGGGGCGGAGCAGCGAGGATTACCTGCCCGTGTTCTTCCTGCATCCATTGCCCCGATGAAAACGTCAACCCTTATGTACCGCATTGGGTATACGGGGTGCAGATGCTGAACTATCTGCTGCTGGCGGGGCTGGCCATCGGCCTGGGATTGCTCATCGGCAAGGGCACCCATCTCATGAAGATCACGGGGGTGGTCGGCTACATTTTGACAGGTGTGCTGCTGGGCCCCGACCTGCTCGGCGTCCTGGAGTTCAGCGCGATAGAAATCGAGACAGCCACCAATTTCGCGTTGGGCTTCGTCGCCTTTATCATCGGCGGCCAGCTGACACTGTCGCTGCTCAGGCAGGAGGGAAAGCCGGTCATGGCCATCATACTCGGTGAATCATTCGGCGCCTTTTTGGTCGTGCTGGCCGGCGTGTACCTGCTCACCCGCCGCCTGGATGAGGCATTGCTGTTCGCGGCGCTTGCCCCTGCATCGGCGCCGGCGGGGGCGGTGGCGGTCATCCACGAGTACCGGGCGCGGGGAAAGCTCACCGACACTATTTTGACCGTCGTGGGGTTCGACGACGGTCTGGCTATCTTCATCTACGCGTTTGCCATCGCGATAGCGTCGCTTGTCATCTCGTCGGGGGCGTTCTCGGTGTCGAACGTGCTGGTGACGCCGCTGGTGGAAATCTTCGGCGGTATCATCCTCGGCGTCGCCGTGGGCATCCTGTTCGCGTTTCTCTTCCGGCGGCTGCACGACCGGGAGGAGGTTATCGCTGCGTCGCTGACCGCCATCCTGGTGACGGCCGGGGCCGCCGTGACGCTTGAGGTGTCGCTCATCCTGGCCTGCCTGGCGCTGGGCATGACCGTTATCAACCTGTTTCCGAAGGACAACAAGCCGGTGTTTTCGCACGTGCAGAGCGTCAGCCTGCCCGTGTACATCGTGTTTTTCGTCATCGCCGGGGTGAAGCTGCATCTCGACCTGCTGACCACCATCGGCGTCGTCGGTGTCGTATACGTGGCATGCCGCATCGCCGGGAAAATGGTGGGGAGTTATCTGTCCGGATACGCGGCGGATGCGGAACAAAAGATCAGGGATAACATCGGCTTTGCCATCCTGTCGCAGGCCGGCGTGGCCATCGGGCTGTCATTGCTCGCCGCACATCGGCTGGCGGCCATCGGCGAAGAAGAGCTGGGCACCATTATCGTGACCACCATCGCCGCGACGACGGTGGTCTTCGAGGTGATAGGGCCGCTCGCCGCGCGCTTCGCCCTCCAGCGGGCGGGTGAAATCGGCCGGCAGGACTGAATTAAGTTTAAATATGGATACCCGGATGTGTATCAAAAATGGAACCGAAAGAAGATGAATTCCTGGCAGAGTTCTATGACGCCCGGGTGAAGGACATCATGGACATCCGCGTCTGGGACCTGCCGCTCATCGAGCAGGATGAATCCGTCACCCTGGTGCTCTCCATTCTGGACGGCAAAACCCATGTCTGGGTGGTGGAGGACACGGACAGCAAAAATCTTGTCGGCGTCGTCACCCGGCATGACATCCTGCACCTCCTGGCGCCGTCATCCAGCCGGGACAGCCTGTTCAGCGTTCCCACGGTGCATCGCGGCCCCGAGGGCACCGCCGCGGACATCATGACCCGGCATCCCATCACCTGCCGCCCGGACGAGAACGTCGCCGACGCGCTGACCAAGATGATCCGGCATAACATCCGCCGGCTCGCCGTCGTCGAGGACGGGGTCATCACGGGGGAGCTCACCCTCCGCAACCTCATCTGCCAGTATTACAAGGCCACGCAGTATCATCCCTTGGGCGGAGAATGACGGCGTACCGGCCATGGCTGACATCCTGCTGTATACCCGGCTCTGTTTTTATATGGAAACCGGATTTTATATGGTGATGTGATGGAATACGCCATCGTGTACTGGTCGCGGTATGGAAATAACCGGCGGCTTATGGATTCCCTCGCGGCTAAACTGCGGGAGCAGGCGGCAGAGATACCGGTGTTCAGGACCGACGAGGTAGACCCGGCGGCGATGCCCGATGCAGATGTCTATATATTCTCCGCGCCGACCGAGATATTGAGAATCCAGAAAAACATGCGCCGATGCATGAAAAAACTCAGGGACATGGAGGGAAAACGGTACGGTGTCATCGACACCCATGGCATGAAACGCAACTGGCTGCACTCCATGGAAAAAATGCTCTCGAAGAAAAAGATGGTGAAGGTAGCCAGCGCGGACTTCCGGGTCGGCGAGGTCGCCGAGGACGAGCTCGGGCTCATGGAGAGCTGGGAGGCCAAGCTTGACGCATTCGCAGGCAGGCTCTCCACGGCGGCCTCCAGCGTCCCCCGCTGACCATACGTCACGCGGCGGCACAAACGTTTATATTTATGGGGCATTTACTATCACGTGATACAATGCAG
>CAZQNC010000112.1:0-4269 GCA_964594625.1 uncultured Thermoplasmatales archaeon
GGTCTCCTCCATGGTGGGCCGTTCGCCGGTGAAGCGCAGGTCGATGTCGCCTTTCCTGTGGAATCCCTGCAGGCGAACGATTTCGTCGAGGCCGCTGAGGCCGCTTTCGAATCCCTCGTTGGCCTGGTATTCAAGTTCGGCGACCACGGCCTCGGGGATGATGATCTCCGCGCCTGCGAACTCGCCGTCTTCGATGAGGCTGGTGACTCGGCCATCCACGATGACCGATGTATCCGGTACGATTTTCATTGTTTATCAGCGGGCAAACGTCCACGTGATATAAAACTATTGGTGATGGGCCCGGCCGGATTTGAACCGACGACCATCTGGTTATGAGCCAGACGCTCCACCAGCCTAAGCTACGGGCCCTCGAATTCCATATTCAGCCCGAATATAAAAAAGTGGCTGTCCACGTCAGGCGGCAAACGCGATCAGGGGCACCAGCAGCATGAGCACGCTGCCGATGGCTACGGCAAGCTGCCACCGATTCAGGCGATATCGCTCGGGGAGCACCCGCTGGGTCATGTAGACTGCGCCGGCCCCGTAGATGACGACGCCGACGACGCCGATGAACAGCAATGTGAGCGACAGCAGCAGCAAAACCGATATGCCCCAGTAGACCAGCAGGGACAGCAGGATGCCCAGCCCGAGCACGTACACCATCAGATACACCAGGAAGCGCCGGTAGGGCAGCCGGCCGATGACGTTGACATGCCTCCCGGTCTCGTGGACCATCCGGGCTGCCGCTTCGAATCCTGCGTAGACGGTGCCGAACAGTGCGAACCCGATGCTGACCTGGTAGAGCGGGGTCAGCAGGCTGGCGGCCTCCGGGGCTATCTGCACGAAGATTTCCTTCTGGTTGGTGAGCAGATCCTGGTCGGTGGGGATGATGCGCTCGGGGCGGAACAGGGCGGCGCCAGCCACCATGTAGGCGATTGAGACCACGGAGACGATGACCAGGGCGATGGCCAGGTCGACCACGATGGGCCTGAGCAGCAGCCGGGCTTTTTTTCGCTCGATGTCGGTTTCCGGGAGGTAGTCGATGCGTCCCTTGTTTTTGAAGCGCTGGAACAGTCCCTCCTGGAACCGGTCAGGGTTCTCTTTGTCTTTGAAGATACCCCATCGTTTGACCTTTATCCAGCCGAGGTAGCCGACCAGGGGGATGATGGTGACGGTCAGGGTGCCCAGGTAGCCGAGCATGACCACGGGGATGGGGGGCCTGGTGAAGCCCTCCACCTGGTCCACCCATGCGGGATAGCTGGGGACGTCGCCAAACATAAAAAAATGGGGGATGACGTCCAGCAGGTCGGGCCTGATGACCAGGACGGATATCACGGCGCCGACGCCGAGCACCGCGACGAAGAACGCCTGGGTGTGCTCCAGCAGCCGGTACCGGCCGATGAGGACGAGGAGCAGGGCAACGGTGCAGGACCCGATGCCCCACAGGAGGTAATGACCGACGCCGAAGATCCAGGCCAGGGTCTGCCCGAGCGTGGTGATGATGGCCGCGGCAAACAAAGGCACGAAGAACAGGATGATGCCGATGAACAGCCAGTTGAGCCAGCCCCGCCGCGTCTTCAATGCAAAGATGTCCATCAGGCTGACGCCGGAGAGCATCGTGAAGCGGCAGCTGACGTAGGCGATGATGTAGGAGCCCACGTTGAGCGTTATCAGCCAGAGCAATCGGTAGCCCGCCCACGATCCTATCTGCGGGCCGATGATGAACTGGGCCTGCCCGATGGTCATGGACGCCAGCACCGCGCCGGGGCCAAAAAACAGCAGATATGTCAGATACTTGCGGAGCGACGGCTTCTGCGTGACAACCTGATGCGGCTGGGGAAAGGAAATCGTCTCTGGCATGCAGCCAGCGAAACAGCCATCTGCTTTTAAATCTGTAGCTTCAGGTGGTTTTCAGCTTGCCGAGGATGGGCTCGTAGACGGCGCCCTTGTCCATCAGCGAGGTCAGCGCCTCCTCCACCAGGTGGCGGTCGAGCCCCTGCTTGGCCGCGTGGTCCACGATGTCGTCCCACAATGCCCCGTCGTCGCCCTCCATCTCCTGCACCGCCGCGAACACCGCTTCTTCGGCGTCGTCCATGTCTTCCTCGTAGTCGATGCGCCCGGAGCTGAAATGCGACAGGGCCTCCCGAAGCAAAAACCGGTAATGCTCGACGTCGATGTCGTCATATGCCTCGGTGGCAGCCACCACGCCGCGGGCCAGCGCCGGCGGGTAGCCGAGCTCCCGGAGCTTGTACTCCGACGGCGGGTTCATGTCCAGGGCCTCCGCCATGGCCTCGATGCGCTGCCGGGTCTGCCGGGCTGCTTCGATGATCCAGTAGTCGCGCATGGCCTCGTCGACCTCCCGGACCATTTCGGGGCGGACGGACACGAAGAGCACGCCGTCCTCGGGTTCGTAGGCCCGGGCTTTGCCGGCGACGGCCACGTAGCTGGGCGTATCCGCCTCTGAAAGGAAGGATGCTGCCTCGGGCTGGTATTCTCCCGCGTAGACGGCGTAGATGCCCGTCGGGTCCGATATGTGGGCGCGCCACATTTCGCCGTCCTGGGCCACGTTTTCCACGTCGGTGAGCACGCCCACCAGGTACAGGCGGTTGACCATGGCGCCCAGCGGGGTGACCACGTATGACGGCGACATCTGTTCCTCGCCCTCGATGTGGTGCATCGCGTCGTTGTACTCCCCGGCGTACACGCGCCACGCTGGTTCTCTCATGTGTCTCCCTCCAGCTCGGCGAGCAGCTCGGCACCCTGCTGCTGGATGTTCGGCTCGATGGGCTCCACCGCGTCGACGATGACCGTGACCCCGTACTCGTCGGACAGGGCGTTGCCCCTGACGTGCACGGGATGCGCTATCAGCCGGTCCATGATGGCCTGCTCGACGGCCTCGTTTCCTTGCTCGTCGGCCATCTCCTGGAACGCCTCCATCGTGGTGTCCATGAGCTTCTCCGTAACGGAGCGGTCCATGATGGCGGTCACGGCGCCGGTGCCGTCGTCGACCACGGCCTTGATGCGCAAATCCGGCGTGCCTTCGACCTCGCCGTCGATGACGCAGACCCCGTCGCGGAGCGCCCGGTTGCATTCGGGGCAGCGCATGATGAGGCCGGAGCCGCGCTGTATCTCGATGACCACGCCTTCCACGGGCACGTCGACCCCGCCGCCGGTTTCCACGACCTTGTACATGGGCATGGTTCGGCTGCCGACCTGGTCGACCGGCATGCTCTCGTCCAGTTGCTCCACCGTCGCGTTTTCGTCGAACACCAGCTGGGGCGTGCCCTGCCAGGATTTGACGTAGGCGCCGCTGACGCTGACCACGTCACCCTCGGAGATGCCCATGTCCGCCCAGACGGTGTACCGTATCTTGCCCGTCTGGTCGCCCAGGATGCCGCTGTACAGCGTCTTTGCCTCGTCGTCCACGGTGACCTCCCGTTCCTCCATGCTCATGATTTTTCCCTGCACCGACACGTTGGACAGGCCGGGGCGGAGGTCCGCCACGTCGTAGCGCTGCGGCTGCCGTTTCACCAGGTCGATGTCCTCGTCGGTTTTCTCCACGTTCGTCCATTCGGAGATGTTGAGCCGGGGTTGGCCGCCCCATTCGCCCGCGTACGCATTGTCCACCGCGATGACGTCGTCTTTCTTCAGGCCGAAGTCCTTCCAGGCGGTGAACGGCAGCACCGCGGTTTCGTCGCCGATGATGCCCTTGTAGATACTCCGGGTTTCACCTTTGACCTCGACCTCGCGCTGCTCGACCGTCACGATTTTGCCGGTAAAGCGAAGGCGCTTGTCCCCCGGGGTGACGTCCCCGAGCTTTTTTTCCGTGGCCGACGGTGCTGTCGGCGACGCGCCGAACTTTTTGAGGACGGCCTGCTTCGCCTGGTCGACGGGCACGCCGTACTCGATAAACTTTTTGAGATTTTTCTCGACTTCTTCCTTGCTTGCTTCCTCGTCGAGCGCGTTGATAACCTCGTCAACGGCAGCGTCAATGTCCTCTGTCATATTTCCCCAGAAATGTATCCGCAGATGGCTATAAAGGTTTTGAGGACGGCTGCTATTCCGTGGTCGCGATTTTCCCGTTGCGACGGTGCTCCAGGCCCAGGGTGGCGAACAGCACCGCGGCGGCGACGCCCAGCAGCAAGGCGAGCACCAGGAAGGGCACGCCGAATCCGTAGCGCATGGCAGCGTATCCGACGACCGCCGAGGTGGGGCTGCCCACCAGGATGTTCACCGAGCGGTAGAATCCGAGCTTTCCGGCGCGGCCCT
>CAZQNC010000113.1:0-4234 GCA_964594625.1 uncultured Thermoplasmatales archaeon
TGGGCGACCGGTTCGAGGTGGAGGAGGAACTGGAAAAGCGCACGTTTTATTTTTTTCACATGCTGCGAACCCGCGGGTTCATTAGCCTGGAGAAAAGATAGAGGGGGACGGGGGAAAGGTAGTAAACAGGCGTCGCCGTCGTTATGACGGCGGCGGACGTTTCTCAAGCGTCACGATGAGCGTCCGCTGCTCCCCGTCGCGTATCACCGTGAGCTCGATGGAGTCGCCCGGCGAGGTTTCCGCTTCAAGATAGCTCATCAGGTCGTCGCCGTCGACCACCCGCTGTCCGTCCACCGCGATGATGATGTCGCCGCCCAGGATGACCTGCTGGCCGCCGACCACGGCCTGCCGGTCGCCACCCTGTATGCCTGCTTTGTCGGCGGGGCTGTCCTCGACCACCGTGGCAATGAGCCAGCCGTAGGTCACGGAAAGGTTCATGGCCCGCGAGAGCTGATACGTCATGTCGATGCCGGTGACCCCGAGCCACGCGTGCCGGTCGTAGCTGCCGTCGGTGACCAGCGCAGGAACCTCCCGCAGCACCGTATCCGAGGGAATCGCGAAGCCGACACCCTGCGAGTCCTGGATGATGGCCGTGGTGATACCCACGACCTCGCCCCGGTAGTTGAGCAGCGGGCCGCCCGAGTTCCCCGGGTTGATAGGCGTGCTTATCTGGATGATATTCGCGATGGGAAAGTTGCCGGCTGACGATTCACGGATGGTCCGGCCGAGATGGCTGACGATGCCCGTGGTCATCGACCCGGTCAGGCCGAACGGGTTGCCGATGGCCACCACCGGGTCGCCCACCTGGAGCGATGCGGAGTCAGCCACGGGAAGCGGCTGCAGCCCGGCATCGCCAGCATGGGGTTCCAGAACCGCAAGGTCGGCATATGGGTCGGCGCCCAGCAGCCCGGCGGTATAGGTGGTGCCGTTGCAGAAGCGAATGGTGATGTTGACCGCATCCTGCACCACGTGATAGTTGGTGACCACCACGTGCTGCCCGGAATAGTTGTACACAAATCCCGAGCCCTGAGACTCCGCGTACTGGGTGCCGAACACCGACTGCTGCTCTATATAGGCCTGGATGACAACGATCGAGTTTCTGACCTCGCTGTACAGCGACGACAGCGACGTATTACCAAAAAAATACGTGATGTTGTGCGAGGGGCCGCCAAGCCCGGAAAGCTGCTCCTGCAGGGCATCGTTTTCCTGCCGGAGGTCGTCGACATCCCCGGAGAGCGACCAGTACCCAACAAAGCCGCCGAGGACGGCGCCCCCCACGAAGACGGCAGCCATGAACACGGCAACAAGCGGCGTAACATGAAAGCCGCGTTCCGACGACGAGGATGCAGGCTCAGGCTCATATGGCACGTCCCGTGTCTGCGGCATCTCGTCGGCAGCAGCCTCGACTGCCTCCGCATCATCCGACACGTCGCCGGCAAAGACAACCGTGTCCGCCTCCTCCGCCTCCGGCGCCAGCGGCGTCTTCATCGCCGCCGCCTGCCGCTTGAGGTTTTCCGCCAGCCGCGGGCCGATGCCCTCGGCCCTGCTCAGACCATCTACCGAGGCGCGCCGTACGTCGTCGATGGACGCAAAGCCGGCGTCGTGGAGCGCCTGCGCCTTTTTCGCGCCGATGCCGTCCAGGCTGAGAAGATCACTGTCCATACGTTACACCTCTCCGCATCTTAAAACCATTGGTGAACACGAGCACACGGTCAGCCGTCCACTGTCTGTCATGGAAAAACGCTAATTACCGGCAGGGACTTAAATGTTTTCCTACACACGTCGAACTACTGGAACCACCGCAGCACCAGGGCAACACGCTGCACCGCCGTCGCACTGCCGGCAACGGCAAAGTACACCATCACCCAGTGCAGCAGCGGCTCACCGAAAAGAGCGACGTTCTGCCAGGAGAGCACGGCCTGCACCAGCGGGGCCACCATCAGGATGGCAACCCGGTCCGCCCGCCCCAGGATGCCGCTGTACTCCCGGCCGTAGCCGACGGCCTGCGCCTGCGTCCCCATGTAGCTGGTCAGCAGCATCCCCGCCATAGCGGCGACGCCCGCCAGCGGCGAACACCAGCCGGAAACGGCGACGCCGCCCACGATGAACACATCGGCGAAGCGGTCGACGGCATGATCGACAAAGTCGCCGCGCGGCGACGCAAGACGCTTGAGCCGGGCCACCTTGCCGTCCAGGGCGTCCAGCAGCCCGTTCGCGGCAACGAACAGCGCGGCAGCCACGAGCAGCCACGCCTGCTCAAGCGAGAAATAAAACGTCAGGCCGGCGGCAACGGCACAGAGCAACGACAGCAGACTCAGCACGTTGGGCGGCACCTCGATATGGCGGGCGAGGGCGTCCAGCAGCCAGTCAGCCCGATGACGATATCTATCCAGCATGGTCCACCAGCCACGCGCTCCAGTTCACGATATCCCCAGCATCCGATGACAGGCCGTCATCATGCAGCCCCGCAACCATGCCGACGACCGCATCGGCATCACGGTCAGAGGTATCTATCTGCGCCACATGCGCCTCACCATGGCGTCCGACGGCATCAAGCAGGATGACGTCCAGCGCCTCCGCCATGACATTCTCCCGTATCTTTCGCTGGCTCCATCCCTTGTTCCTGAGCCGCCGGGCAAGCACGTCTGGATGGCAGCGGAGCACGACCGCCTGGTCCACGCTCAGCAGATGGGACAGATGGCCGTCCACCAGCAGGTCGTCCGTCCGCCCTCGAAACAGTTCGTCCATCGAATCCACGTCGACGATATCGCAGTCCCGTTGTGTGTCACGGCCGCACACGTACGACGATGCGAGGTCGGACACATGGAGCACCGTGTACCCGTCTGCTGCAAGGCGAGATGCCACCGATGTTTTCCCCGTTCCCGGGGTCCCGGTGATAGCCGTCTTCATGGAATCATTTCGTGGAAGGCATAGGGATCGCTCCCTTCATGGAAACAATAATGGATGTTCCGGTATCCCTGCTTGAACGCCACCACGTCGGCTTTCACCGCACCCGGCTCCTCCCTGTCCTGGAGCACACGGCGGAAAAACACCGCGATGTCCTCCATCTCGGCC
Organism: uncultured Thermoplasmatales archaeon; assembly: GCA_964594625.1. Taxonomy (GTDB): domain Archaea; phylum Thermoplasmatota; class E2; order UBA202; family DSCA01; genus CAZESS01. The sequence continues at coordinate 3,076 of CAZQNC010000113.1, forward strand.
TCCTCCATACCCAGACGGGTGAGCTCCTGTACACCCAGCCGGATGCCCGACGGATGCAGCGGGCTCTCGTCCTCCGGGACCATGTTGCCGTTGGCGATGATACCCGCCTGCTCCAGGCGTTCAGCGGCAGGATTCCCCTGCTTCTCCCCCACCTTGAACACGATCTGATGGGACTCCGTGTAGCCATGGTCAGCACCCAGCACCACGAAGCCCTGCTCGTCCAATGCGGCAGCCAGCGCCTTCGCATTGCTGACAATCTGATCGGCATATGCCTCCCCGTATTCCAGGTGCTCGGCAAACGCGATGGCCTTCGCCGCCATATGATGCAGATGATACGAGGACGTCACACCGGGAAAGACCCCCCAGTCGAGATGCTTCATCCATTCCGCGTCGTCCCGCGCCGTATCCGTCAGCACCATGCCGCCCTGGGGGCCGGGCAGCGTTTTATGCGTCGAACCGGTCATCACGTCGGCGCCCTCCTTCAACGGCTGCTGAAACCGTTTGCCGCCGATGAGACCCAAAACATGGGCAGCATCATAGACAACCCTGGCCCCCATCTCGTGAGCCACGTCAGCCAGCTCCTGCAACGGCGTCGGAAACAGAAACACCGACTGGCCAAACAACGCCAGCCTGGGTTCGACCTCCCGGATGAGCTTCGCCGCCCCGTCCACGTCGATGTTCATCCGCTCGCCGTCAAACGGATACGTGTGCAATTCCAGGTCGCGGAGGCCAGCAGCCCCCCATTTCCCGTAGGAGATATGCGCCCCGGATGCCGTATCCAGCACGGTGACCGGCTCACCCGGCTCAATCAGGGCTTTGAACACGGCCATGTTAGCCACCGTGCCAGCCGTCGGCCTGATGTCCGCATAGGCGCAGTCAAACAGCCGCCGGGCCAGCTCGGTGCCCTTCAGCTCAACCTCGTCAAACCACTGGCAGCCCTGATAGTAGCGGTTGCCCGGGGTTCCCTCCGCATACCGGCCATGAAAATCGGTGACCAGCATCTCCTCACACATCGGCGACAGGATGTTCTCCGAGGCAATCATCGGAAGCGCATCGCCAAACATCTGGTTGTTCTTTTTCGCCATGTCGCGGACGAACTCTGCCTCTTTCTTCCAGTTCATACAGGCTGAATGAAAAACGAAATAAAAAGATAGTGGGA
>CAZQNC010000114.1:0-4092 GCA_964594625.1 uncultured Thermoplasmatales archaeon
TATTCTATCTCGACGTGTGAGATGCCCTGCTCGTCCTCGTAGGTGCGGATGACGTGTTCCATGCTGTCCTTGATTTCCTCGATGTGGGTGATGAGCAATACCTGCTGGAACTGGTTGGAGAGCTCCCCCAGCGTGTTCAGGACGTTGGTGCGGCGCTCGCGGTCCTGCGACCCGAAGATTTCGTCGAGGACGATGAAGTGGAAGTCGACGCCGCCTGAACGTTCGGCGATGACCTGGGAGATGGCCAGCCGGAGCGAGAGGTTGGCGAGGTCTTCTTCGCCGCCGGAGAAGCGTTCGATGCCGTACTGTTCGCCGTCGTCGTAGATATATATGTCGTAGTTGTCGTCGACCTCTATCTGGCTGTATTTGCCGGCGGTGAACACCTTGAAGAAATGTGACGCGTAATGGGACAGCATGGGCCCGATGCGCGAGATGAGATAGTGCTTGAACTCGTTGAGGAGCCCTGAGTCGCGGGGGCCGGCCAGGCGTTCGAGCTGCCGTATCTCCCGCCGATGTGTTTTGATGTCCGCCCGTTTTTCCTGCTGCTCGGCTATCTCGTCGTCCAGGCGCTCGATGTCGGCCTCGGCGTTCTCCCGTCGGGCGGTGAGCTGTATCCGCTGCTCGCGCATCTCCTGGAGCGTTTCTCGTTTTTCCTCGTAGGCTTCCTCAAGCCGTTCGTAGCGCTCCCGGTCGAAGTCGAGCTGTTCGATGTCCTGCTGGAGCTGCTGGAGCTGCTGCCGGGTCTGTTCGATGTTCTGGCTGAGCTGGCTGAGCTGTTCCTCCACGTCGTCGAGACGTTTGACCTCGCTGCGGAGGCCGATGATGGTTTCCTGTGCGGCCTGGAGTTCCTCGAGCTCTTCGGTGACGTGCTGCCATTGCGCTTCGTCGAAGGCTATCTCACCCAGTTTTTTGATGCGCCGCTGTTTTTCCTGCAGCTTTTCCTGTTTTTCGGCTATCTGCTCCTGGATGTGCCTGTGCCGCTGCGTTTTTTCTTTGAGCTGCTCGTGCCGCTGTTTGATATGCTGTTTTTTGTCGGTGAGCTCCTGCAGGGTTTTGTCGAGTGTGCTGAGGCGCTGCTCGAGCTCCTGTCTGTGTTCTTCCAGGGAGCTGATTTTGTCCTGCCATCTCGCGGCTTTTTCCCGGTAGTCCTGCAGTATGTCTTCGTAGCTGTCGCCGAGGGGGCGGCCGCAGGTTGGGCAGTCGCTGTCCGCGCCTCGTTTTTGTATGGTTTCATGGTGCTGCTTCATTTCTTTGTATTTTTCTTTGGCAGATGTCAGCTTGGTATCGGTGACCTTCAGGGAGCTGGCGGTTTCGTTTTTGTCCTCCATTGCTTCCTCGATTTGTTCCTGCACCTGCTCCAGCTGTTCCGCCACGGCTTCCCTGTCCTCGATGGCCTGTTTGAGCGACGACGCACTGCGCTGCAGTTTTTCGATGTCCTCCGTGATTTCCGCGGTGTCGTCCTGCAGTTGCTGCTGGGTGCGATGGCGCTCCCGCTGCTCCTCCATCTTCTTTTTTTGTTGTTTGAGCTGCCGGTATTGTTTTTCTTTGGGCTGCAGTTCCTGGAGGCGCTGTTGTTTCTGCTGGAGCTCCTGTTTTTCCTTGGCTATCTGTTGATATTGCTCCCGTTTGGACTGCAGGCGCTCCGTGGCCGTGCTGTGCTGTTTTTGCAGCTCGGTGTACCGTTCGTGTTTCTGTTTTTCCCTGTCGCGTTTTTCCCTGAGCTGTTTGACCCGGCTGGTGAGCGACGAAAGCGCGCTGGCGGTCTCCCTGAGCCTGTCATAGAGCTCCTTTTTGGCCTGTCGGTGCTCCTGCCGTTTTTCTTTGAGGTCGTCGAGGTCTTTGAGCGCGGACTGCATCGCCTCGATGACCTGGTGTTTGTCGCGCTTGTCCTGGCGGACCTGCTTAACAGCTTCCTCTATTGCGTCGATGCCGAGCATCCGGAGCATGCTCCGCTTGCGCTCCCCGGGGGTCTTGCTGGAGAGCGCGTTGATTTCTTTTTGCCGGGCGACCAGCGAGGTATAAAAGGCGTCGTGGTCCATGCCCAGCTTTTTTTCGATGAGCTCGGTGGCGCCGCTTGCCGACGAGGCAGATACGAGCCCGTTGACCTTGACCGTCGCATCTGTGGACAGCGAGCTGCCGGTCATGATGCGCGTTATCTCGTAGTCGTCGTCGCCCAGCGAAAACGCGAGAGTGACATAGCATTCCTCGGCCGGCGGGGCGTCCTGGCGCTTGATGTTTTCCTTGTTTGTCCGGGCGACCCGGCTGCCGTAGAGCGCCCAGCCGACGGCCTCGATTATTGTGGACTTGCCGGTGCCGTTGTTGCCGATGATGGCGGTGATGCCCTCGGGAAACTCGATTTCTTCATGCTGGAAAGCACGGTAGTTGTGCAGGACGATACGGCGGAGCTTCACTGGCTCACCTCCGCCAGGTATGATAGGGCGAGGTCACGGAGTTCTTCTTTGTCGTCTTCGATGGCGACATTGGACATATATTGTTTCCATTCCTCGGCCAGGGAGCCCAGGCGCCCCTGCCGGATGAGCTCCTGCTCCGCCTCCGCCATGTCATAGGAAAGGTCGAAGTGTAACGCCTCAGAGGCAGCGCTGCGTATCGCATGGAAATCAAGGCTCCGGTACTCGGGACGGCTGATGTCACGGAGCACGACCCGGATGATGCATCCCTCAACAACGGAGTCATGCAGGGTGTCGATGACCTCGCGGGTTATCTCGTTGGCGTCACAGTCGCCGCAGTCGATGGCGCCGGCGTTTATCATGGACCGCGTTTCAACAGGCAGGGAGCGTATCTCGCCGGTGTCGGTGTCAAGCTCGAGCATGCCCTTGTCCTCGCCCGCCTCGGCGAAGGAGAGATGCTCGGCGGAGCCCGCATACCAGGCGTTGTCGGTCACCCTGGTCTGCCGATGGTAGTGGCCCAGGGCGATGTAGTCCGCCTCCGACGGCAACGAGCCGGTGGGAACAACCTGCTCGTTGAAGTCCCCGGTCCGGAACTCCTTGATGCCGGACACGCCGACATGGAGCATCAGGAGATTGTATGCATCATCCTCGGGGGAAAAAGCGGCGAGGTTGTCCCGCAGCATGTCACCCGTCGAGCAATGGGGAATGCAGTGCACCAGAACGTTGTCGAAGCGGTGCTGCTCATATTGCCCGCGGTAGACGGGATACACGTTGTCGAGGTGCTCGAACACCCGGAAGACGCTGCCGGTCTCCCGGAGCTTCGGCGTTTCATGGTTGCCCGATATGAGCACCACGGGGATATCGGCCCTGGACAGGCGGATGAGCTGCTGCAGCGCGACGTTTAGCGCCCGGTTGGTCGGCCGCACCGTGTCGAACAGGTCGCCCCCGTGGACGACCAGGTCGGGCTTTGCCTCTATGGCGTAGTCGATGCAACGCTCGAAGGCGTCGTAGACGTCGACCTCCCGCTGGTTGAGCCCGTTGTCCGCTGTTTTGTAGTATGCAGAGTAGCCGAGATGGGTGTCCGCCATGTGGAGAATATGCATCCATCATGGCAATGCACCAGGCGTTATAAGGATTTTCGACAGCGGAAACGATTTGTAGGGCCAGCGGTATGCATGTCCATGCGCAACCCCCGCCTGACGGTCGACGGCGTCATCGTTCGTGGCAGCAAGCTGTTGCTCATCCGCCGCGGCAACCCGCCCTTCAAAAATACCTGGGCGCTCCCCGGCGGCTTCGTCGACTACGGCGAAACGGTCGAGACGGCGGTGCGGCGGGAGGCCCAGGAGGAGACTGGCCTGGAGACCTCCATCCGGCGATTGGTCGGCGTCTACAGCGATCCGGACCGTGACCCCCGGGGGCATACCGTTTCCGTCGTGTTTTTGCTCGACGTGGAGAGCGGCAGCCCGCAGGGCGGCGACGATGCCGCCGAGGCAAAGTGGTTCGCCCTCGACAACTTGCCGGAGCTGGCGTTCGACCATGCAAAGATTATAAACGACGCGCTTGAGTTGCTGTAAAAAACGGCTCCGCTGCGAATGTCAGTAACATATTTATACATAATAAACATATTGGACGTGTGACATCCTCCCCGCCATGAATGGCGGGGCTTCCTACGCGGCGGAGGGCT
>CAZQNC010000115.1:0-4075 GCA_964594625.1 uncultured Thermoplasmatales archaeon
CCGCAGACGTGGTGCCGCCCTGGATGCGGAACCGCCAGCGGGACATCGAGACCGGTGAGGATAAGCATCTCATCGGCCCCGAGATCGACATGACGCGGCGTGACGACATCAACCGCCTCAAAAAGATCAAGTCCTACCGTGGCCTCCGCCACGAAAAAGGCCTGCCGGTGCGCGGGCAGCGCACCCGGGGCAACAAGCGCTCCGGCCTGGCCGTCGGCGTGTCCCGACGGAGAGTGCGGCAGGAGCAGAAATAGGTGACATAGCATGGGAGATCCAAAGTTTCCACGGAAGAAATACGAGACGCCCAGCCATCCCTGGGAAGCCGAGCGCATCGAACGGGAGCGAGACCTGATGCACAAGTACGGCCTCAAAAACAAGAAAGAGGTCTGGAAGGCGGAGACGTTCCTCAGGAACATCCGCGGGCATGCCCGTGAGCTCTTCGTCGGCGTCGAGGAAGCGCAGACCAAGAAGGAAAAGGAGGAGCTTTTGCAGCGCATGGCGTCGATGGGCATCCTGCCGCCGAACTCGGCGCTTGACGACATCCTGGCGTTGACCATCGAGAACATCCTGGCCCGGCGATTGCAGACCCAGGTGTACCTGCACGGGATGGCGTATACGCCGAAGCAGGCCCGTCAGCTTATCACCCATGGCCATATCATGGTGAACGGCCGCCGGGTGCGCGTTCCCTCGTACATGGTCAGGACGGCGGAGGAGGATACCATCCAGTATGCGGAGGCGTCGCCGCTGGCGGACGACGTCCACCCGATGCGTCCCTCGGTGGAGGAAACCAAGGAGCAGCGGATGGCATTGCACAAGCAGGACGAGGGCGACGGGGAGGAAGCATAGCATGGGAAAGAAAGCCATCACGCATATTTTCGCCTCGCACAATGACACCATCATCACCGTCACCGATCTGACCGGTGCGGAGACCCTGGCCAAGTGTACCGGGGGCATGGTGGTCCGCTCCGACAAGGACGAGGGCTCGCCGTATGCCGCGATGCGTGCGGCGCAGAAGGTGGCCGACGAACTCCGCGAAAAGGGCATCGACACGGTCAACATCAAGGTGCGCGGACGAGGAAAAGGCCGCTCGAAGCATCCCGGACGGGGTGCGCAGGCCGCCATCCGGGCGCTGGCTCGCGCCGGCATTCGCATCGGACGCATCGAGGATGTCACACCGGTTCCGCATAACGGCTGCCGGGAAAAAGGCGGAAAACGGGGCCGCCGGGTATGAAGGCCACCGTGCTGGAGGAGGAGGGTAATTTTATCCGATTGCTGTTCGAGGATATCTCGCCGGATGTGGCCAACGCCATCCGTCGGACCATCATGCTGGACGTGCCCACGCTGGCCATCGAAAACGTGACCATCTACGACAACACCTCAGCATTGTTCGACGAAATCGTGGCGCATCGCCTGGGATTGCTGCCGTTGCCCACCGACCTGCAGACCCTTATTTTCCGGGATGAATGCGGCTGCAACGGCGAAGGCTGCCCAAACTGCACCGTCCACTACACGGTGAGCAAGGAGGGCGAATGCACCGTCTACAGCGGCGACCTGGACGCCGAGGACGCCACATGGGCCGTCGTCGACGAAAAGGTTCCCCTGCTGCGGCTGGAAAAAGACCAGCGCATCATTCTCGAAGCCGAGGCCATCCTGGGCACGGGCAAGCAGCATGCCAAATGGCAGCCCGCGTCCGGCATCGGCTACACCTATTATCCCGGCATCGCCATCAGCGACGACTGCAACGGCTGCCGGGCCTGCGTTGACATCTGCCCGCGCGACGTGCTCGGCATGAAAGGAGCCAAGGCCGTGGTCAAAAACCTGGAGGCCTGCAGCCTCTGCCGGAGCTGCGTGGAGGAATGCGGCCGCGACGCTATCACCGTAGAAGGCGACCCCGCCCGCATCATTTTTTCGTTCGAAACCGACGGGTCGCTCACCCCGCGCCAGGTGCTCGCCGAGGCGCTCGACATCCTGCACTACAAGTACGACGCCCTGGCCGAATCGCTCTCACAATAGAAACCCGTTTCTCTCACCCGGGGCTGACACGGCACCCGCTACATCATAGCTCCAGGGCGCACCCGTGGCTGCTTACTGCTCCTGCACCGGGGAGCGCCAGTCCAGCCCGATGGTCCGCATGCCGATTTTTGCGACCAGGGGCATGCTTCGCTTGTGCTGGCTCCTCCGCCGCATCTGCTGCACCCGGTGGACCTCGCTTTCCTCTATATCTGCGGCATGAGCGATTTTTTCCACGGGCCATTTTCTTTCCAGCCCGTACAGGATGCGGTCCAGCTTGGCGTAGGAGATGCCGAGCTCCTCCTCGTCGGTCTGCCCCTTCCACAGGCCGGCGGTGGGCGCCTTCTCGATGATGGGCTCCGGGACGCCGAGATGCTCCGCCAGCTGATATACCTGCGTCTTGTACAGGTCGCCAATCGGCAGGAAATCGGTGCCCCCGTCGCCGTACTTGGTGAAATAGCCGATGAGCAGCTCCGTCTTGTTCGAGCAGCCGCACACCAGGCTGTCTTTCACGTTCGAGTAGCCATACCATAACAGCATGCGCAGCCGGGACTTGATGTTGCCCAGCGCCACCGCGTCCATCTCATGGGGATAGATCTTCCGGATGGAATGAATAAACGGCGAGATGTCGATGGTCTCATACTCGATGTCAAGCTCGTCGGCCATCAGCCGGACGTGCTCGATGTCCTCAATCGGGGTTGACACCTCCGGCATAAAAATAGCGTGGATGTTTTCCCGGCCCAGCGCCCCGGCTGCCAGCATGGTCGTCACCGCCGAGTCGATGCCGCCGGACAGGCCGATGACCACGCTGTCCACGCCCGCATTTGCCGCATAATCGCGGATAAACGTGGTGACCAGCGCGGTGGTCTCCTCTACATCTATCTCGAGCATATGGATAACGTTATATGCAGGGCCGATATATGGTTTTGGGATTTGTATGCAGCTCTCACTCATCAACGTTCATCCGGCAGTGGGCAACAAAAAAAAGAATCTGAAAAAGATGCGCAAAACCCTCGACGATCTCCAGGCCGACATGGCCGTTTTCGGGGAGCTCACCGCCACCGGCTACACCTGCCGCGACGAGTTCAGAGACCTGTCGGAGCCCCTGGACGGCCCCACGGTGCAGGCGGTACAGGACATGGCCGCCGATTATGACACGTCCATCGTGTACGGGATGCCATTGGAGGAACGCACCGGTCTCATCCACAACGCCTCGGTCATGGTTCACCCCGATGGGAACGTGCAGGCCTACCGCAAGGCGTTTCTGCCCACCTTCGGCCCCTTCGAGGAACGCTTTTATTTCACCCCCGGGGACGCACTGCCCGTATACGACACTCCCCATGGCACAATCGGCATGTGCATCTGCTACGACCTGTTTTTCCCCGAGCTCCTCAAGGGCATGGCGCTCAAGGGCGCCGACATGATCATCTGCATCTCCGCGTCGCCGTCCATCAGCCGGGAGTACTTCGAGCAGGTGCTCCCCGCGCGCGCCATCGAAAACACCGTGTTCGTGGCCTACGCCAACCTGGTGGGCACGCAGGAAAACCTGGTGTTCTGGGGCGGCAGCCAGATATACAGCCCCAGGGGAGACCTCGTCGGCCGGGCGGCCTACAACAAGGAGGATGCCGTTACCGTCGACGTTGACCCTGGTCTGATTGCCGAGGCGCGCGCCGCCCGCCCCACGCTGCGTGACACCCGGCCGGAGCTGTTCGCCGACCTGTACCGCATCGCCAGAGCCGAGCCGCTGCATCACGACATCGCGGCCGTCGGGGTGAGCATGGGCCGGTATGCAGCCGAGCGGATGAAGGTTGCAGCCGTTGAGGTGCACGGCCCGGAGGAACTGGTCGACGGCGTCATGTACGCCACGGCCTGCCCCAGGGAGCAGATATCGGTGGAACCGGGAGAGGAGATAAGCGCCACGTTTTCCTCGGATGACGACGCGCTGACCCTGACCCTCAAGCCGTCCATACGTCGCCTCGTGGAGCAGGGCGTGGACCTCGCGATGCTTTCCGCCGTCGAGGCGGAGGGGTTGTTCGACGTGTCCGCGTAGACGGAAAACGGGAAG
>CAZQNC010000116.1:0-4027 GCA_964594625.1 uncultured Thermoplasmatales archaeon
CCTGTCGCGCCATCCCAAGGGCAGACCGCTATGGTCTGCCGCGCGCGACAGAACTGACAGAACTACAACATGGTTGGATGTTAAAAAGATGAGCAGGCCTCTCATCTGCGGGTCTTACGCTCCGCTCCAGACCACGCAGTATTCCCGGCCTGAACACATAACGAATCATTTTTAGTGGTGGAATCCGTTTCTCTCATTGAGGGATTGGGATGGGAAACACGACGCAGAGGAGCTTGGCAGAAACCATTGTGAAGATTTTGGTGAACCATATAGCCCTGGTGAAAGGAGAAAACAGTCAGTATTCGGATAGCCAGGACTTCCTGGTCTGGTCCTGGGCCGCTGTCAACCAGATATCGGTCCAAGAGTCGTCAGAGCAGCTTCAGGAATGCGGGTATGACGTTCCCTGTGGAGATACCGTGTTAGACCGGTTGACACACCAGCCCCTGGAGCTCTTGACGGAAGGGTTCGATACGCTGCTCTAGGATCTTCTTACCCGAGCGAGAAAACAGCGGCTTTTCACTCATGCATCTATCGGGGCTATCGACTTTACCGATCTCCCGTGGTATGGGGAGGAGCTGCCCTTCATCGTGAAGGGCAAGCCTAAGGAGGGAACCAACACATTTATCCGGTTTGCTACTATAGCTGTGGTAGAGGATGGAAAACGATTTACGCTGAAGGCAGTACCGGTCACTCCTTTCTCCAGTAAAGAAAAGGTTGTACAGGATCTGATAGCGTATGCAGAAAAGCTGGTGGACCTCCGGGTGGTACTGTTTGACCGGGGGTTTTACACCACCCCGGTGGTACAGACGGTCAACGAGATGGATGAGGGATTTGTGATGCCAGCGGTGAAAAACGACAAGGTCAAAGCAACCATGGAACAGGCCTATCAGGAAGGACCTCTCCCCTATGAGATGTCCGACGGCGCCACCTACACGCTCGTCGTAGCCAGAGATGAAGAACAAGACAAGCTGTTGCCCTATGCGACCAACATGGACATTGATGCGACAACCGCCCATGAGCTGTATAGCCATCGCTTCGGCATCGAAACCCAATACCGGGGTAAAAATAACGTGTTGGGACGAACCTGTTCAAAGAAACATCGCTTTCGATATGCCTTCTTTGTCTTGGCGTTAGCCCTGTATAATCTGTGGATCCCGATTAACATCGCGGAACGGGGTAAACAAGGATTGAACCCTGGTACCATCCCCCCTCAAGCTGGACAGATTGCAGCACCTGTTCCGGCGTTACATCTACGAACATGCATCTACGTCAACACCGACGATCACCTGGATTGAATGACCAACGGAATACCCGAATCAATCGCCGCTCCCAGCGGTACCTTTCACCTGAACTTGTACGAGAGCCAGGTTTTAGCGGCTCTCGGTGGTGAAAGAGCAATCACTCGCCCAAAATGGGGGAAGCACCCTCACTGTTTGGCAAAAATACTCTTCGTTTAGGCGAAAAAACAGCCAAGGTAGCTCTACTCTCCGAAGTACTGCTTCATTACAGAGGTATTAGAAATAATGTAAAATCTGGCGGAAGAAGGAACTTTCGCCTCCAGCCCCTCCCCCCGATTGGCTGCGCCTCGTCGCTGCTGCCATGCCGCAAATCACTTTATATGCCCTGGCGTTACGGACAGCATGGACATCGGGTCAGCGTTGCTGCCCCTCGGTATCATCCCGGCGCTGTTCATCCTGTATTTCACGCTGGGTGGCTACGAGGAAAAATTCCAGGACAAGTACATATTCCTGACGTTTCTGGGCGGCATCGCCATGGGCACCGCCATCTATCTCGTCGACCTCTGGGTGCTCTCGGTGTTCAACTACCAGGTGCTGCTGGAGTCCATCGACGTGCTGCTCGTGGTGTCCCTGATGCTGGCGTTTTTCGAGCATGCCGGCAAGCTCGTGGTGCTCAATCTGCCCCGCTTCCAGCGGGACGAGGGTACCATATTGTACGGGGCGTCGCTCGGCGGCGGCTTCGCGTCGGTGGCCGGGGCTATCCTGATGCAGAACGTGGACAGCCTGTTCTCCGTTGACGGCGGCTACGCGGCGATGACCGCCATCGGTTTGCTGCTGGTCAGCTGCGCCACCGGCATGATGCTGGGCATGGGCGTCAAGGTGAAAAGCCGGTTCCGCTACCTGGCGCTGGCGTCGCTGGCCGCCATGGTCGTCTGGCCGGTTTTATTGTACGTCATCGGGACCGGTCCGTCCATCTACACCGGGGCGCCACCGCTCGGCTACGGCGTGATCCTGTTTGCCTACGTCCGGGGGAAGAGCCGGCCGTTTCTGCTGGGCCGCCGGGAGCTCAAGGAGGCGTACCGGCGTCGGTGGTGGAAGGGGCTGTAGCGTGTAAGGAAGTTTTAAATATCCATTGCATCATTCTTACATGGTTGATAGGATGGCTGAGACGGGCACCATGTACGGGAAAGATGTAGAGCAGTTGAAACATAACTTTCAGCGGGTTTTGTCAGAGCTGGATTCAATGGAGGAGGGCTCCCAGAAGGAGCAGGAAATGTTCGAGCGGATGAAGGAGCTCATCGACGTCAAAAAAATCGAGCGGCTCCACCAGATGCTCGACGCGATGCAGAAAAAGGCGCAGGAGGACGAGGAACGCGCGCTGGAGGCGTACCGCGACCAGGAAAAATGTCGCAAGGAGCTCGACCTCGAGCAGGAGCGGCTGGAAAAGCTCTGGGATGCCTACCGGCAGCAGGAGGACGACCTGGCCGACATACAGCGCAAGCAGGAGCAGTGGAAGCAGCGCTGCGAGCAGCAGGAAAACCGGCTCGGCGAGCTGCAGAAACAGGTGGCCACGCTCAAGGAGCTCGAAGCCGACCGGGAGAAGGTCGAAAAGCTCCGCGCGCAGCTCAACGACGAGCAGGAGGCGAAGGAGGCAGCGCAGCGGGAGCTCGAGCGGGTGAGCGCCGCGAAGGAGGCGCTGGAGAAGGAGAACGACGACCTGCAGAAATATATTCCCTATAAGAAGGAGGCGGAGCAGCTGCGGAAGCGGGTGCAGGAGCTGGAGCCGTTGCAGGACTACGTCAGGTACAAGGAGCAGGCCGAGGAGCTGGAAAACCAGTACCAGCGGGAGCAGGAGCGGCTGGCGAAGCTCTACCGCGTGTACGAGGACCTTGAGCAGGATTTAGAGGCATGCAGGGAGAAGGTCCGGCGGTGGGAGCGATGGTTCAAGGACAACCGCGAGTACGTGGATAAGGCAGCGTATGCGTTCAGCAAGTTCAAGGCGCCGGAAGACCTCATGGAAGAGTAAAGATTTTATAAACCCATCCAGATGTAGGCATGGATGCGCTCGATAGCAGAGGGACTTGCCAAAAAGCAAAAGGAGATATCTGTCGCTGAGTTTTTCGAGCGGAACAAGCAGATTCTCGGATTTGATACGTCAACCCGCGCTTTGATTACCTCGGTGAAAGAGGCGGTGGACAACGCCCTGGACGGGTGCGAGGAGGCGGGCATCCTGCCTGATATTTTCGTCAGGATAGACGACCTGGGCGACGACGAGTACCGGCTGGTGGTGGAGGACAACGGCCCGGGCATCGTCAAAAAACAGATTCCGCACGTGTTCGCCCGGCTGCTCTACGGCTCCCGGTTCCACGCCCTGAAACAGTCGCGGGGGCAGCAGGGCATCGGCATCTCGGCCGCGGTGCTCTACGGGCAGCTGACCACCGGGCAGCCCGCCGTGGTGATATCCAAGGTCGGCGAGGGGTATCCGGCGCATCGCCGCCAGCTGATGATCGACACCAAGAAAAACCGGCCGGATATCGTCGAGGATGACATGGTGCACTGGGAGAAGCCCAGCGGGACGCGCATCGAGCTGTGCATCAAGGGACGGTACATCCGGAACACCAGGCATTCCATCTACGAGTACCTGCGGAGCACGGCCATCGTCAACCCGCATGCCCATATCACGCTGGTGGAACCAGACGGCGAAAAAACCATGTTTGAGCGGGCGACCGACACCCTGCCGGAGCAGCCGAAGGAAATCAAGCCGCATCCCTACGGCATCGAGCTCGGCA
>CAZQNC010000117.1:0-4026 GCA_964594625.1 uncultured Thermoplasmatales archaeon
ATTCTCACTCCCAAAATTCGTCACCGTCACATTCACCACGCGACCACCAGAAAACACCGTATCAGCCGGCGCATTCACCGCCGTCACACCCAAATCATCACCATACACCACCGACAAATTAACCGGTATCTGTACGACGGGTTCATCCGGGTCATCGCTGGAAATAGATATCGTACCCTGATAGGTGCCTATGTCGAGGGATGCAGTATCCATGGAAACCGATATATTTATGTGGTCATCCACGGACACGGTACCGGTGTCAGGGCTGACGGACAGCCATCCGGTCCCGCCGTCACTCCAGGATATGTTGAAATCCAGCGGTTCGCCCGCGTCCTCGTGGTTGCCGAGCGCAAAGGTAGCTGTAACCGTTGACGGGATGCTGCCGCTCGCCTCGATGGCCTGCGGCTGCGTCCAGATATCCGGGACCAGTGTAACATGGAACGAATGAGGGTCCGGAGCACCAATCAATGGATGATTTCGGGTTTTCCCTGCATCGTCCTCCGCGTGAATATAATACTCGATGGTTTCCCCGCAGGGCTGATTGGGAATATATGCATGGTAGGTTTCATCGCCATCCGACTGCATGGAAAGCGTATTCCAGGTGCCATTTATCGTCCAGTACAGGGTCGGGCTGCCATCGGCGAGGTCTGCACCGCTATACGGAACAATATCCACTTCGATGCGGAATCCCTCGTCGTTCGGCATACGGTCGGTGAGCGCCGTATGCTCAATATAAATCATCTCATCGTCAGGTATACCCTTCACCCGGCAATGCAACGCATCGGTTGACTGCCAGGCAGCCCCGGAAGGAGCAGTAAAGCCGAGTACCTCGTAGCCGGGCATCGCCTGACTGTAAGAGGCAAGCGCGTCATCGTCCCATTCGCTGCCCGTCTGAGGGACCAGCACCTTGTCGTTCAGGATGAGCGAGTTGGTGTACGGCTCCCCGCCGGGCGCATAGACCCGCACCACATCGTACGGCGTACCGTAGCAGCTGGTCTGGTTTTCAAAGTAGCTCGCCGCTGCCTCCAGCTCATCATACTGCGAGTTGCCGGGGGGGACCTCCAGCACCATGACGGTATCCGGAGAAAGATATTTCGCCCAGCAGTCAATATGCTCGATGTACTCGTCGAGTGCATCCAGGACCACATGGTAGGTTTTAATGCCCAGATAATCGGCGACAGTCTGGTTGATTGCGTCATGGGTCATGCCAGTGTTTTCACTCCACACCAGCTGCGTCGAAACAGCGGTTCCCTGTCCGTCAGACATATAGTTACCCCCGGTATGGGTAAGCGGCATGGAAACAAGGGACAATCCCTCACTGGTCGCATATGCGCTGGGGATGGCATTGTCGTCGGGTCGGGGACGGTTATACGTAAAGTCGACAACCTGCATCGTAAAATTAACGCCGCCGGTGTTGTTGAACCTGAACCAGGGACCATAGTCACGGGTCCAGTAGCTGTCAGACGGCGCGATGAGATAACTCGTATGATTGGTGTCCACGCCATTACTGGCATACAGAGACTCCACGCTGCTCTGCTGGCCTGCGTCATCCACAACGGTGACCACTTCCACGTCCTCCGCCATCTCGGCGATAAGATCGAAACTGATGCCAAAGCTGTCGGTACCACCATAATTAATCAGCACCTTCTCCATCGGCTCAAACTCGGCCGGATTACGGAGCGGAGGAGCAACATCCAGTGTGGTGATATACGGCACCTTGTTGTAGTCGGTAACAACGAGAACGAGCTCTTCCATATCCTCTATGGGCATACCAAAATTAATGACGGTGTCCCCGGCACCATCAGTATAGTTGGCACCAAGCAGTTCACCGTTATGAGAGATAGCGCAAAGGGCATCCGCAACACCCGGGACGCTGACCTCAAACTCTGCGGTCCCGCTCATCACGGTATCATCATGGTCAACCGTCATGGTGCCCGGCGTATCGGTCCGTATCTGGAGCGACGGGTCACCAAAAAGCGTCCAGGTTTCCACCTCGTCCACGGCGCCGTAGTTATCCTGCATATGCATGGTCCCCGAATAGGAGAGACCGCCAATGGTATGTTTACTGTCAGCGCACAGCAGATCCACCATTTCATCCTGAGCATCCATGGGCGGACTCCATGACTGTGACTGCGACGAAGCAAAAACACCGATGGCGCCGGTCGCCCTGCCGTTATGGGTAGCATGCATCCAGGCCTCGGCAAAACAGTCACCACTTATGTCAAATTCGCCGTTGTTACAGGCAACGCTGATCACGAAGGGAAGCATGTCATCGTTGACAAGCGCATTAATGTTGGAGTTGCTGAAGCCGCTACTGCCCCAGGAGGTCTGGCTCCCGTGGCCGCAGTAGTTCACGATGCTGCGCCCGTCGTTTAAAGCAACGGAAACATCGCTTGGCGAGGGGTCGCCGGGCGTGTCCTCGCCGCCCTGTGAACCATCATAGAGTTCATCAACCTGGGTATGGGTATACCCGAGCAGGTCGGTACGGATATTTCTTATATGTTCATAGTCATATTCTCCATCGTCCCCTGTCCCCTGGTCGGAGGCAATACCCGTGCCCTTGTGATACCAGTCAGCGGCAGCCTGCGGAGTCTTTTCATATTCAATGGACCGGTTCACCTGGGTCTGTAGCTCACTAGCCGACTGTGCCGAAAACCGGCCGATGAAGACATCCTGATAGCTGTCCGAGCCAACAATAAACGCATACATGGGGTCGGCGGGAGCACTTCCATAATCTCCTCCAGTCAAAGATGGAATCTGGTCGATGTCGCCGACCAAAAGCACAAAGGCAAGGTCATGCGTATTATAATAGTTCTCAATGTACGCATCTACGTCGCTGGCGGTGTTCCCCACCATGGATATGTTCACCATCTCGGTTGGAACGCCCTTCATGTTCTTCCACTCCACAAAGGGCTGCATAATAGAATAAAAGCTGTCGTAGCAGATAACCAGCATGTCACCCTGCTCGGAAACCGGCGTATACCTGCCGCCCTTGGCACCGCCCGTTGCCTCTTCGAAATTGATGAAATGCCGCATATACACCGTCTTAAAGGTAGCGTCGATGGACTGCGGCGGAGCAGGTCGATGAAACACGTTGGTCTTCCCGTCGCCCACAGGGGTTACCTCGACAGTTATGTCCGTATAGACACGGAGTTTATGCTCAGCGGGATTGTACTGGAACGGGTAAACGGTAACGGTCTGCCCCCGATAGTCCCGAACAATGTAGGGTTCGCCAAGCGTAGCCTGTGCATCGGGGTACCAGGTATCCTCACCGTACACTTTGCCAAACTCGTAGGGAACCTCATCGGGGTTCGTATTCCGGGATATGGGTCCCTTCGACGGAGCAACGGCAATGTCCTCATATTCAGTATACTCTGAAGCGGTAACGGTGACAGCCATTTCCCTGTCATCCGGAATAACCAGACTTTCCGATAGCTTCGGAAGTGCGGGCATGCCCCGTTCATAAATATGTGCTGCATCACCAAGCCATATATGATGGTATACCTTCCCGTCGATGGTGACGGCTTCCCTGGCAAAGTCATGTATACTCACCTGGAGCCTCGTCGTGTCAGCGTCAGCATCGAGCAGGCGAATGGAAAAAGACGATGTCGGGTCTCGTCCCTCCTGTCCGTCAGCTATCGTTACAGCCACGGAAAAAGCGCTTGAAGCCATTAATATGGCCACCACAATGGCACTAAATTTTGAAACACGTGTTTTCATTTTTTCACCTATATACAATAATGATGATAAAACATCAATGTGGCGCTGCTATAAATAGTTACTGAAGCCCCTCACCCGGATGACACGCGGGGAACACATCAAGATTTTTCACGTGTGCTGTATCTCCTTTACTTCTCACACATGGGCCATGGATAGTTACATGACTCCGGCGCACCGGTGACCGCCGCCGGGCTGTCGCTCCGTCCGCCGTCGAGCATGCAAACGCATTTATATCGAAAAAAACATTCTTCCCCCCTGTTGATACCATGACCGAGGGAACATACAGGCTCGTGGAAAACGCGGCCG
>CAZQNC010000118.1:0-4023 GCA_964594625.1 uncultured Thermoplasmatales archaeon
CTCGGCGCCGCCACCGTGTTCGCAACCCGGGAGGTCAACCAGCGGCTGCTGGACAGCATGCTCGGGTTCGCCGCCGGCGTGATGATCGCGGCCAGCTTCTGGTCGCTGCTGGCTCCGTCCATAGAGATGGCCAGCGAGCAGCAGATCCCGGTCTGGCTGCCCGCGACCGTCGGGTTCCTGCTCGGCGGCGTGTTTCTCCGGGGAATCGACAGCGTGCTCCCCCACCTCCACCTGGGATACCCGCGGAGCGAAGCAGAGGGCGTGGAAACCGGCTGGCGGCGGAGCACACTCCTGCTGCTGGCCATCACGCTCCACAACATACCCGAAGGGCTGGCCGTCGGCGTGGCCTTCGGAGCCGCCGCCGCGGGACTGCCGTCCGCCAGCCTGGCCGGGGCCACCGCGCTGGCCCTGGGCATCGGCATCCAGAACTTCCCCGAGGGGCTGGCCGTATCCATGCCGCTGCGGGGAGAAGGCATGCCCCGCCTGAAAAGCTTCTGGTACGGCCAGCTCTCCGCCGTCGTGGAGCCAGTGTTCGCCGTCCTCGGCGCCGGCGCGGTACTCCTCTTCCGGCCTCTGCTCCCCTACGCGCTGGCCTTCGCCGCCGGCGCCATGATATTCGTCGTCGTCGAAGAAGTGGTGCCCGAGTCGCAGCGCTCGGGAAACACCGACCTGGCCACCATGAGCGCCATGGCCGGCTTCGCCGTCATGATGACGCTGGACGTCGCGCTCGGCTAGTGGAGCCAGCAGCGATAATATATGGAGGCAAGCCAGAAAAAGAACAGTGTTGTGATGTGATTGACGGAGTTAGTTCAGGCACGTCGGCAGGCGATGCGTTTCCAGGGCGTGCGCGGGATCAATATGGGTAACTATTTAAACAATCGTTACTTATATTGGCATGTATAAGTATGCGGCCGTCATCGTGGCCCTCTTGTTGCTCGTGACACCCTACCACCTTGTGGAGGGACAGCAGAGCAGCGAAATCTCCCGCCAGGGGGACATCGTCAACATAACGGTGGGCCAAACCTGGGAGATGCTCAACAACGAGGAAGAACCCCAAAACGTTATAGACGACCGGACGTTCCTCGAGTACTTCAACGAGCGCATCGACACCCCGCACCAGAACGATAAACCCGTTCTATTTCCCCTCTATCTACTGGAACAACCCCTGTTTTTAAACATCTTCACCTCCATCTTCCAGGGCAAAGATATCATCATATACTGCCGGAGCGCCAACAGAAGCTACCTCGGGGCGAAATTATTGATTGACAACGGATTCCAGGGCGTCATCTACAACATGGCCGGGGGCATCAACGCCTGGAAAAGCGCCGGGCTTCCCACCGTCACGGGCTTTGGCTTCGGGGCATAGCCCGCCGTCTGCAAACGGCAGACAATGCAAAAGACGCCTGACAGCGACAAAGATTTATTAACGTCGTCGTTTTTCCCATGTATGATAATCGCCGAAGTGGCCATTTTTCCCACCTCAGAGGGTACGTCGGTCAGCCGCTACGTGCGCCGCGCCCTGCAGGTGCTGGAGGACAGCGGGCTGGACCACGAGAGCAGCGCCATGGCCACCTGCATCCAGGCCGAGTCGCTCCACGAGATTTTCGAGGTCGTCGAACAGATGCACCGGGCCATAGCGGACATGGACGCAGAGCGCATCCACATCGACCTCCGGGTGGACCACCGCCGGGACAAAAACGCGTCGATGCAGTCGAAGCTCAACGCCATCGGGAAGGAACGAGCATGAGAGACCTGTGGATAGAAAAATATCGGCCGTCCAGGCTTGACGACGTGGTCGGCCAGAGCGGCATCGTGGACAGCCTCCGGGCCTACGCGGGCTCGGGCAGCATCCCGCATCTGCTGTTCGCCGGCCCCGCCGGGACGGGCAAGACCACCTGCGCCATCGCGCTGGCCAAGCAGATATACGGCGACGCATGGAAGGAAAACTTCGAAGAGTTGAACGCCAGCGACGAGCGCGGCATCGACGTCGTCCGGGGGAAAATCAAAAACTTTGCCCGCACCGCGCCGCTCGGCGACGCGGCATTCAAAATCATTTTTCTGGACGAAGCTGACTCCCTGACCGGCGACGCGCAGTCAGCCCTGCGGCGGACCATGGAACGCTACGCCCACATCTGCCGCTTCATCCTGTCCTGCAACTATTCATCCAAGATCATCGAGCCCATCCAGTCCCGGTGCGTCGTCTTCCGTTTTTCCCCGCTGGACAGCCCCGACATGCAGCCGTACCTGGAGCGCATCGCCGCCGCGGAAGACCTCGAGATAACCGACGACGGCATGCAGGCCCTGCTCTACGTGGCCAACGGCGACCTGCGGAAGGCCATCAACGCGCTGCAGACCTCCGCCACGCTGTCCCAGCACATCGACGCCGAAGGCATCTACCGGACCACGGCGACCGCCAAGCCCGAGGAGGCGAAAAAGGTGATGGAGACCGCACTGCAGGGCAGCTTCATCGAGGCTCGGGAGCAGCTGGACACGTTGCTCATCGAGTACGGATTGTCCGGCGAGGACGTGCTGAAGGGGATGCACAGCGCCGTCTTCGACCTGCCGGTGCAGGAGAAAACCAAGGCGGATATCATCGAAAAAATCGGGGAGGCGGACTTCCGTATCGTGGAGGGCAGCAACGAGCGGATTCAGATAGAGGCACTGCTCGCCTCCCTGGTCGTCGCGGGGAGACGGCGATGACCCATGTCGACCTCGGATATATAACGGATGGCGCGGTGGAGCGCCGGGAGTATCAATGGAACATCTTTCAGGCCGTCCGGGACCGCAACAGCCTGGTCGTGCTGCCCACGGGCCTGGGGAAGACTATCATCGCGGTGCTGGTGCTGGCCGACCGGCTGGAGCGGGGCCCGGTGCTGTTTCTGGCGCCCACCAAGCCGCTCTGCGAGCAGCATGCCGCCTCCATACGGAAGCTGACGTCGGTGGAGGATGTCGTGGTGGTGACCGGCGAGGCATTTTCACCGGAGGAGCGAAAGGAAGCATACGGGAGCAGCCGGGTGGTGGTGGCGACCCCGCAGAGCGTGGAAAACGACCTCGACCGGGGCGTCGACGTCGGTGATTTCAGCCTCATCGTGTTCGACGAGGCGCACCGGGCGGTGGGCAGGTACGCCTACGTGGGCGTCGCCCGGCACTACCTGCAGCGCAAGGCGCAAATCCTGGGGCTGACCGCCTCGCCGGGAAGCGACTACAAGAAGCTGGCTGCGGTGGCGGACAACCTGGGTATCGAGCACGTTGAGGTGCGAACCGAGCGGGACGACGACGTCAGGCCGTATCTGTCCCGGCGGGAGATGCAGTGGAAGATGATAGAGATGCCGCCGGAGGTGAAACACATCGCCCGGCAGATCGACGCGCTGCTCAACGAGTTCCTGGCTGAGCTGAAGCAGTACACCAAGCAGGCCCGCTATCTGAAGGCGAGCAAGCTCAGCAAAAAGGTGCTCATCGACATCCAGCGGCGGATGCGCGGCCAGCTGGGGAAGCGCGGAGGCACCTTGTATTCGGCTATCAGCCTGGTCTCAGCGACGATAAAGCTGGCGCATCTGAAGGAGATGCTGACCAGCCAGGGTATCGACGCCGCGGAGAACTATCTGGCCAAGATAGAGCTCGATGATTCCAAGGCGGCCGGCCGGATACGGAAGAAAAAGCTGTACCGGGCCGTCCGCAGCGAGATTTTGTCCACCGATGCCGGGCAGCCGAAGCTGGAAAAAACCAGGGAATTGCTCGGGGCGCATTTCCGCCGGCATCCCGACGGGCGGGTGATGGTGTTCGCCGAGTACCGGGATACCATCGACCTGCTCACCAGGGAGCTCAACGCCATGGACGGTGTCGAGGCCCGCAAGTTCGTCGGCCAGGCGAAGGGCAGCGGCGCCGGTATGAGCCAGGAGGAGCAGAAGCGGACGCTGGAGGCCTTCGCCGGCGGCGCGTTCAACGTCCTGGTGTCGACGAGCATCGGGGAGGAGGGCATCGACATCCCGGCGACCTCGCTCGTGTTGTTCTATGAGCCCGTCC
>CAZQNC010000119.1:0-3962 GCA_964594625.1 uncultured Thermoplasmatales archaeon
CGGGGCCATAGTCTCCATCGGATCCCCAGCCATACTTTAGCAGATACTGCCATTCCCCGAGAAAACGGTCGTTTATGTAGATGTCGGCGAGCCTGAGCGCTCCCCTGTTGACCCGCCGCTGGAACCAGTTCCGGGGCTGTTCGAATCCCAGGCTTGCCGCGTTGGCGCCGCCGCAGATGCCCAGGTAGCCTCCCCCGTTGGCTACATACTGTTTGACGTTATGTTTCCATGTCGGGTCGAGACCGTCGACCAGATATGAGTCGGCGCTGGCGCCGATGATGAATACATCGAAACGTTCGGTGGTAAGTGACACGTTTGCCATGCCGGAGACGTCGTCAGCATCTATTATAGTCACGTTGAAGCGGTAGCTCTGGCTTGTGGCGGTCCAGCTGTAGTTCAAGAGATCTTCGATATAATGGTTGTTGCGTCCGAAGGTGTCGTATAACGCTACGTCTATGATGGTATGGTTGTCGGCGCTGCTTTCCGCCCTCGTTTCCTGGCCGGCGGGGGGTATGGTGTGGGCGGGGACGAGGAGCAGTGAGCCCAGGGCGGTGAGGACGCCGAGGTACACGAGAGGTTTTTTGAGCATGCTGATGGTATCCTCACATCGAAATGCCTTGGGATATATAAGGATGGTCTGTCGGAGCCGGGGCTGCAGTCTCCGTGACGATGAAAACGTGTTGCCGGGGAATGGTTATGTCAATCCTGCCGAAAACAATGCCGCCGCCCGTCTTCGCCGTGCCCTCACCCTTATATCTCCACGTGAAATCGACATTTTCATACACGCCGCTGTAGCTAGGAGGGCTGCATTGACGCCGCCCGGCTGATGATGCGGCTGCAGATGGCGGTCAGCCAGCCCAGCGGTCCGTCCTCCCACACCGAGGCGGGCAGCCGCGGGGATACGGTGTCCTGCAGCCGGTCGATTTCACGGAGATGTCGGTACAGGGTGCTCCGGTTGAGCTCGTACAGTGCGGCGAAGGCTTTTTTGGATGGCTCCGTCGGGTCTGGCTTTTGCACGTGCTCGGCGATGACGGCCTGGCATGCCCGGTGGAGGGCTGCGATGCCGAGGCCTTTGCGGCTGTGTTTCTGTCCGGCGTGGCGGCGTTCGATGGCTTCCATCACCGGGATGCAGACGGCGAACGTCTGCTGCAGTATGCGCTGCCTGAAGACATCGTGGTCGAGGTCATGCAGGCCGGCCTGCCGTCGCAGCTTGTCAAGGTTTTCGTCGTTGAACACGTCGGTGAACCGTCTGTCTATCCCGACGATGTCGGGCATGGCGACCTCGGTCATGTCCGATATTTTTTTGGTTTCATCGAAAATCGTGGCCCAGCTGTCGAACACCAGCTGCCAGCCCTGCCGGTTTTCGTAGAACAGGCGCAGCAGGTCGTCTTCCCGTTCTGCCAGCAGGCAGACGGCGGTTATGCCCTCCTTGTAGCGGCTTCGCAGCCGCTGCAGCAGCCCTTTTTGGTAGAGGAGCTCCAGTTTTTCGAGCACTTTTTTCTCGATGCGTTCACCCTCTGTTTCCATCTCCCGCCAGACCACTCCTTCGACGTAGTTGACCTTTCGGTTGAATACGATGTCGTCTGTCTCCATCAGGTCCATGGGCTCGGGTGACTGCAGCCGCATCGGCTGTTTCTGCACGCCTTCGGGGACCCCGAGCAGCCGGAGCGTCCACCGGATGGTTTCCTCGAGTATCTGCCGCATTGTAAAGGGAAGCTCGCCGTCTTCCTGGAAGCAGCGGCGGAAATGGTCGAGATGGCGGGCGACCTCGAACGGGGGTTTATCCTCGGCTTCCAGCAGCTCCCGAAGGATTTCTTCCTGGTGGTAGACGTCGCCGCCGACAGAGCGTGGCATACAGCATGGAAACCCGAAGACGCTACATAAAGCCACCGCCAACACATTTTTAAACAGCACGACGGTATCCCGGGGAGGGAAAAAGACGGGCATGGCGGCCTGTATACGCACACGGTGCGGCGGATGACGCAGAGGATTTTCCACTGATATGGCCGTCATACATATATCTGACCCCGGGATATACGGGGTGGCCATGAAGATACACGTCCTGGTTCTCGCCTGCATGATTTTTTGCATCACGCTGTCCGGTGGCCACATCATCATAGATGCCGAATTCCCTGTGGAGAACGATGCCGATACGGGCACGTCTTCCGGGGAGGCGGCGGCGGGCGACTTATTTGATGTTGCGTCATGGCTCTGCGTGTACGACGGCGTCGACGCCGCTGACATCGTTGCCGCGGCTGTCGACCTGGTCAACGTTGACCCCGACGGATTCAGCCGGGGCGACGTAGCCGCGATGCAGGACAGCGGAAAAATCGTCGTTGCATATCTCAGCATCGGGGAGGCCGAAGAATACCGCTACTACTGGGACCCCGATGCGTCATATCTGCTGGAGGAAAACCCGGACTGGGCGGGCAACTGGTACGTCGACTTTTCCAGCCGGGAGTGGCAGTCTCTCATCATCGACGACTACATCCCCCGCATCAGGGCGAAAGGATTCGACGGCCTCTATCTGGATACGCTGGAGACCTATCATCTGGAGGATCGATATCCAGCCTGCAGCCAGGAACATATGACCGCCTTTGTGGAAAACATCTCGACCGCGTACCGTTCACCGTCGTTTTACCTCATTGCGCAGAACGGCCTGGAGATAGCAGCCGACATCGCACCATCTGTCGACGGCGTCGGCGTCGAAGAAACATACTGCCGGGCCGTCTACGTCACAATCCTGGGGCAGCATGTCAACGGCATCCCGCAGCGACCCGTCGTGACCGGAGCACACGAGGAAACCATGGACTGGCTTCGAGACCAGGGAAAACTGGTGCTGACGCTGGATTACGCCGTCCTCCGCTTCCAGGTCACCCGGTGCTACCAGCGCTCCAGAGAGCAGGGTTATGTCCCCTATGTGTCGACGGCGGTTCTGGACAGCATACGGCTGCCGCCCGCTGTGTATATTGGATGAAACGATTGGTGTCTGATATGACGGGTTTGGAGATTATCCCAGCCCGTGTATCCGCAGGGTTCCCCGGCTGCCGTCCCAGCATATCTCGCTTTCCTCTAGATGCAGGCGACGGCGGTACAGCGGGCAGTCCAGGACCAGTGTTTCGTATTCGCCACCTTCGCCGGCGACATGGATGCCGTACCGGTCGTGCAGCTCGAGCAGGTCGTCTATCGCCTCCATGTCGACGTGACGGCCCAGCCATGTCTGGCCGAGGCCCATGGCGGCCACGGCGACGATGACAACGTCGAAGCCCGCTGCCACCATGCCCCGGAGCAGCATCTCGCCGTCCTTATGCCACAGGGGGGCAAACGATGCGAGGTGCAATGCATGGCAAACCCGCTCGATGCGGGTGCGCTGGTATTCGCTGGCTACGGCCCCGCTGACCACGCCGTCGACGGGCAGGCCGGTGAGCGCCCGCTGCAGATCGTCGAGCTCCTGTTCTTTTTCCCCCTCGCTGTCGCGCAGGATGAGCGGCAGGTCGAGCGCGTCGGCGATTGCCTCGACGAGATGGATGTTGTCGGTGTGGTACATCCATGAGAGACGGCGCGGTCGGATGGTCACTGCGGGGGAAATATTCCAGCCGTACATGGATGCGATGTACGCCGCGTACAGAGAATCCTTGCCGCCGGAGAGCAGGGCCGCGATGTTCATAGTGTGTCGTGCTCGTCGGCGATTTCACCGAACACTTCCTCGATGAGGTCTTCCAGCGTTATGAGGCCCAGCGTGTCGCCGTCCTTTCCCTGCAGGATGGCCAGATGGGTCTTCCGGCGCTGCATCTCCCGGAGCACGTCGTCGGCTTTCATGCCGGCGCGTATCTTGAGGATGTCCCGGAGCATGGCGTTCAGCGGCCGGTCCATGTCGTCGACATCGAGGGTGTCCTTGACGTGCACCAGCCCGACGATGTCGTCGATGGTGTCCCGGTAGACGGGGAAGCGGGAGTAGCCCG
>CAZQNC010000120.1:0-3899 GCA_964594625.1 uncultured Thermoplasmatales archaeon
TGGCCCCGTTGCATTCCGGGCAGGAAAGCTCGAGCTCGTCGACGAACGGACGGTGAAGGTTGTAGTCCTCGGGGACATCGGATGCGAGCTCGCGGAGCTCCGCGACGCTGCCCACGCATATCTCATGGTCGCAACTCTGGCAGGTCCAGATGGGCAAGGGTGTCCCCCAGTATCGGTTGCGGGACAGCGACCAGTCCCGTGCTTCTTCGATGAACCCGCCGAAGCGCCCGTGCTTGAGATGCGTCGGGTACCAGTCGACGTGTTCGTTGTTGTCCACGAGCTCCCGGCGGAGCCTGGACATGGTGATGAACCAGGATTCGATGGCGTAGTAGAGCAACGGCGAACTGCACCGCCAGCAAAACGGGTACTGATGGGTGACGTCGTGCGACGCGAGCAAAAGCCCGCGCTCCTCGAGGTCGGCGATGATGTCCGGGTCGGCGTCCTTGACGAACTGCCCGACCCATTTGTCGACCTCGGGCGAAAACGTGCCGTCTTCCTCCACGAGCTGGACGACCGGCAGGTCGTGTTCTTTGCCCGCCTCGTAGTCCTCCTCGCCGAATGCGGGGGCGATGTGGACGACGCCGGTGCCGTCGTCCATGCTCACGTATTCGGCGGTGATAACCCGCCACGCCGGCTTGTCCGGCTCCGTGTAGCGGTACAATGGCTCGTATTCCATGCCGACGAGCTCCTCGCCCGTCCAGGCGTCAAGCATCCGATATTCGTCGTCCTCGAACAATGCGGCGGCGCGCTCCTCCGCCAGGATGATCTCCTCGCCCCGGTGTTCGATTTTGACGTAGAGCTCGTCTGGATGGACGGCCAATGCCACGTTGGATATCAGCGTCCACGGGGTCGTCGTCCACGCCAGCAGAAAGACGTCGCTGTCTTTGACCCTGAACTTGATATATATCGAGGGGTCGGTCACCTCCTTGTAGCCCTGCGCCACCTCGTGCGATGACAATGTCGTGCCGCAGCGCGGGCAGTAGGGCGTCACCCGGTGGCCGCGGGTGAGCAATCCCTTCTCCCAGGCCTGCTTGAGCGACCACCAGACCGACTCGATGTAGTCGTTTTTCAGCGTGATGTAGGGATGTTCCATGTCCAGCCAGAAGCCCACGCGCTCCGTCATCCGTTTCCAGGCCTCCTCGTAGCGGAAGACGCTCTCCTGGCACTGCTGGTTGAAGCGCTCGATGCCGTAGTCCTCTATCTCCTGTTTTTCCTCCAACCCCAGGGATTTTTCGACCTCGATTTCGACGGGCAATCCGTGGGTGTCCCAGCCGGCTTTGCGGGCCACGTAGTAGCCCTGCATGGTCCTGTGGCGGAGCACCATGTCCTTGACGGCCCGCGTCAAAACGTGGCCGGGATGCGGCAGCCCGTTTGCCGTCGGCGGCCCCTCGAGGAATACGAAGGGCTCGCTGCCGCGGCGCTGTTCCATTGACTTTTCGAAAATGTGGTTGTCCTTCCAGAACCGGATGACGTTTTGCTCAACAGTGGGCGGGTCATACTGCTGTTCCTGATCGCTGTCGGCGCTCATTGGAGGGATAAAGCCCGTGCCGTTAAAACGTTTTTGCTACTGCTACAGATTGAACACGAGCGCCCGTATCTCGCGCTCCCGGGCGTTGCCGGCGGTGTCGACGGCTCTGGCGCCCAGCCGGTGGAGGAGCAG
This sequence comes from uncultured Thermoplasmatales archaeon, assembly GCA_964594625.1. Classification (GTDB taxonomy): domain Archaea; phylum Thermoplasmatota; class E2; order UBA202; family DSCA01; genus CAZESS01. The sequence continues at coordinate 1,661 of CAZQNC010000120.1, forward strand.
CACCCGTTCGTCCCATACATAGGTGTAGGGGGCCGCGGTGTCCGTGGCGGCGAGCTCGCCGTCGACGTAGAATTCGACCCGGTCGACCGCGCTGTCGTTGTCGCTGGCGCTGACCTCCATGGTAATGCCGCCCACGATGACGGTCATGCCGAAGGGCAGCGGCGCTGCCTCGTCGCCCTGCACGTAAAGCGTGCCCGGCTGCGGGTGCTCGAACGTCAGGGTCGGGGGCTCCCAGTCGCCCTCGGCGAGCACGGCCAGCTCGGTCAGGGTGCCCACCATGAGCCGGGTGACCCTCGTTGCATAATCAAGGTCCATCTTGTCGATGGTGTCCTCCGATGAGTGGTAGTAGTCGTTGAACTCGTATTCGAAGAAAAAGGTGGCGTTGAACCCGTACCTGATGAATGAATGGTGATCGCTGTATGGATGGCTTCGCTCCCGGCTTACGGTGAGGTTGAGCGCCGGGTATTGCTGGGTGAGCGTGATGGAGAGATTGGTCATCCACTCGGAGGATGGAACCTCCTGTATCTCTATGGTGTGCCGTCCCGTCTCCGTCTCTGTATAGCCGATCATGTCGGCGTTGAGGACGCCCACGATGTTTTCCTGGCTTTCGTTGGCCTCCCGGGCGTATTCGTGGCTGCCGAGCAGTCCCTCCTCTTCGCCGGAAAACGTGACGAAGCGGACGGTGTGCTGGAACTGGTACGTGCTGAGCGTCCTGGCTGCGGCGAGCACCGCTGCCACGCCTGACCCGTCGTCGTCGGCGCCCGGTGAACCTGGAACGGTGTCGTAGTGGGCGCAGATGACGTAGACGCGGTGGCTCGACCGGTTGACGCCGGAGAGCGTCGCCTCCACGTTGACGCCCTCGTAGTCGTTGTAATCCCAGTCATGTTCCCGGACCGACAGGCCGTACGAGGAAAACTCGCCGGCGATGTAGTCGGCTGCCTCGTCGCAGGCAGCCGTCTCGGTGACCCGGGGGCCGATGTCCTGCAACGCCTGCACGTAGCCCCTGACCATGTCCTGGCTGACGTCGTCCATCACGTCGTCGGTGTCGACAGCCGACGCATGCGCGACCATGACCGAGGCATCAAAAACGGCGACAGACGGCGCCACCAGGCAGATGGCGACCAGCATGACCACCACATGTTTCATACATATGGCAACGGCGCCTGCATTTAAAAGTTATGTCCCGGCAGCGGTGCTATCATCCTTCAAAGACGAGCTGCGGCGACCGGTCCAGGGTTATCTTCGGCATCTGGGCCCGGTACCCGGTACGCGTCGAGCTGTCGTAGCTGTCCCGGTCCATCTCCGCTAGCATCTCCCGGCCCCGCTCCCTGGCTTTTTCCACGCTCACGTTTATCTTCATGACCTCGCCGGGGAGCGCCCGCTTAACCAGAAAGTTCCAGCCGGCACCCGCACCGTAGGGCAAGCCCTCGAGCACCATCATGGTGCCCTCCACGGGATAGTTCCACATGCCCGTCGGGTCGTCGCCGAACTTGGCCAGGGGCACGCCCATCGCCACCTCGTATTCCGGGGTAAACGTGGGGTCGGCGGTCACCCATTCACCGTCGATGAGCGCCTCCGCGGTGCCGTGCAGCATGAACGAGCCAAAGGCGTCGTACCAGTGCTGGAGCACCCGGCTGGCACCCACCAGGTTGTCGTACATGGATTCAACGAGCGCCAGGCTGTACAGGCGGTAGCGCGCAGACAGGCCGGCGGCCCGGCACAATGCCGCAAACAGGGAGAGCTGATGCAGGCAGGTACCGCTGCCCCGCCGGAGCGTCTCCACGGCGCCCTCAAGCGGGACAAACGCCAGCCTGATGTTGTTCTTGACGAAATCGAAGGCGGCCTCCGCGTACTCCCGGTCGGGAAGCTCGTAAGCGCCGAGGTCGTGGGCCATGGCGACGATTTCGGGGGCGTGGCTGTTGCAGAAATGCGTGGGGCGCAGGTACCGCCGGTTTTCGTCGTAATAGTCCATGTCCTCATGATGTTCCGGGATGGTATACGGGAGGTCGGCCTGCACCACCTTTTTGTTGATTTTTTTGGCCATCCGGTTGGCCTTGATCACGGTAACGGGATGAAGGATGATTCCTTTGAGCAGCGCCGGGATGGTCCGCGCCACGTTTTTGAACATGCGCCAGGGCATGATGTAGTTTTTTTCCCTGACCGCTCTGAGCTTTTGTATCATCAGCTCACCTCGTCGAGGTCGCTGAGCAGCATCTTGCGCATCTCCTCCGCGCAGCCC
>CAZQNC010000121.1:0-3818 GCA_964594625.1 uncultured Thermoplasmatales archaeon
ATCATCTGGTGATGCTCAGGGTTTACAACACGCTCGGCAGGAGAAAGGAGCCGTTTGAGCCGCTCGATGACGACCACGTTCGCATGTACGTCTGCGGGATGACCGTGTACGGCGACGCGCACATCGGTCACGCCCGGACATATCTGGCGTTTGACATCATCAAGCGTTACCTCGAATACCGGGGCTACGATGTCACCTACGTGCAGAACGTCACCGACGTCGACGACAAGATCATTAATGCAGCGCAGGAACGAGGCATCCCGCCGCTGGAGCATTCCGCCGAGTACACAAAGCGCTGCCTGGATGACCTGGAGGCGCTGGGCATCCGGCCCGCCGACGTGTACCCCAAGGCGTCGGAGCACATCGAGGACATGATAGCACTCGTCGAGGACGTCATCGAGCATGGCCATGCATATGAGGCGGACGGCGACGTCTATTTTTCCGTTGAATCGTTTGACGGCTACGGCAAGCTCTCCGGCCAGCGGGTTGACGAGATGAAGACGGGCGCCCGCATCCAGCCCGGCGACAAAAAAAGGAGCCCGCTTGACTTTACCCTGTGGAAGGCGGCGAAGCCCGGGGAACCGTCCTGGCCGTCGCCCTGGGGCGAGGGCCGCCCCGGCTGGCACATCGAATGTTCGACGATGAGCACCTCCTATCTGGGGGCGCCGTTCGACATCCACGGCGGCGGTCACGACCTGGTGTTCCCCCATCATGAGAACGAGATAGCGCAGGCGGAAGCCGGACTGCAGGAGCAGTTCGCCCGGTACTGGCTTCACTCCGGCATGCTCAACGTCGGCGGGGAAAAGATGAGCAAGTCGGAGGGCAACTTTGTCACCATCCGCGACGCCCTGCAGCGCTGGGATGCGGAAACCTTGCGCTTCTTCTTCGCCAGCTATCACTACCGGAGCCCGGCCGACTACAGCCAGGAGAACATGGAGATGGCCCGCCGGCGCCTGGAGCGCATCCACAGGCTGCGCGACGACCTGCGGATGGCGGCCGGCGACGCCGACAGCTCTTTTGACATGGAGGAGCTGGACGAGCGGCCGGCCGCCTATCTCCAGGTGTTACGGGGCTACCGGGAGTGCTTCGAGGAGGCGATGGACGACGATTTCAGCACGCCGGAGGCCATCGCGGCGCTGTTCGACTTTGTACGGGAGACCAACCGGTATCTCTCCGGCGGGCAGCCCATCGCGGCGCTGTGCCGCCGGGCGCTGGAGACGCTGCTGGAGACCGGCCGGGTGCTGACCTTGTTCCAGGAGAAGGACAGAGAAGTCGATGTCGGGGCGGTCGCCAGGCTGGCCCGTGAGCACGGCGGCTCCGGCGAGGGCTCGCTGGACGACGTCATGGACGAGCTGCTGGACATCCGGGAGCAGGCACGCCGGGACAAGGACTACGAGACGGCGGACGCCATCCGGGACGGCCTGCAGGAGCTGGGCTTCGAGATCCAGGACACCGACGACGGCGCCAAATGGCGCCTGGCGTAGCCGGGAGAGCATGTACATAGATGCCTACAGCTTCGGAGAAATCGTGGTCGACGGCACCAGTTATACCAGCGACGTTGTCATCTACCCCGACCGTGTTGCAGCGAACTGGCGCCGCGAGCGCGGCCATTTTCTGCAGCCCGACGACCTGACGGACGTGATAGCGGCACGGCCGGGCCACCTGGTCATCGGCACCGGCGCATACGGCCGGATGACCGTCAGCGACGAGACACGGGAGCTGCTCAACAGGGAAAATATTCTCTTCGAGGTGCTGCCCACCGGCGAGGCCTGCCGGGCCTTCAATCGCCGAAGCGACGCGGTGGCGGTGCTGCATCTCACCTGCTAACACCCTCGATGTGGCTAGGTTTTTTCCTGCTGCCGAGTCGTGATGTCGCCCTTCAGGGTGTCCTCGAACCGGACCACCCGCTGCGGGAACGGAATCTGGATGCCGTTGTCCTCCAGCGCCACCTTGATTTTCCAGAGCATCTCGGTGTAGACGCCGTACCAGTGGGTGGACGGTGCCCACATCCTGACCTTGAGGTTGACGCTGCTGTTTCCCAGTTCGTCGACGAATACCTGCGGTGCCGGCTCCTTCAATATGAGGGGATGCGCCTCCAGCAGCTCCGTGATCACTTCCTTTGCCCTGTCGGCGTCGTCCCGGTACCGGATGCCGATTGAATATGCAAAACGGCGGGCGCCGTGAGCCACGTAGTTCTGGATATTGGAGGAGAACACCTTGTCGTTGGGCATCCGCGTGTAGATGCCGTCGAACGTCCGAATCGTCGTCGACAGGATGCGGACGTCCTCGACCACGCCGGCCACGTTGTCGATGTTGACCGAGTCGCCGACCTTGATGGGTTTCTCCGCGATGAGAAAGAGGCCGCTGATAAGGTTGGAGACAACCGTCTGGCTGGCGAAGCCGATGACGATGCCCATGATGCCGCCCGCGACGAGCAATCCGCTCAGCGAGAAACCGATGCTGGACAGCGCCACCACGAAGCCGATTATAATGATACTATAGTAGAAGAGTTTCTCCAGGTTGTTGAGGGTGTTTTTGGGCACGCGCTCCTTCATGATGCGTCGGGTGTTCACGCGGACGATGCGGGCGATGATCATCGCGGCGGCGATGATGAGCACGAAGGTGACGAGCTCGCCGACGGTCATCCCGCCGCCCAGCTCCATGGTCCAGAAATCCATGACGGCGCCCTGCAGGTTTATGTGAAGATTCATTTGAATCCCCACTCGATGACGTAGCTTTTTTCCAGCTTCTTGAGCCCCTTCGCCTGGTAGATATCGATGGCGCGGTGCATGCCCTTTGGCTTCCGCCCGTTGAACGCTGTCTCTCCGATGGTTCGCTTCTCTATGGTCAGCCGGGCGTCCATGTACGCGTGGTCGTTGTAGAATATCTTCATGTCGAAAGCCCAAAACACCAATTTTTCGAGCTCCATCCATTCCCGGTAATTGTTGGTGATCTTTACCCTGAGTACGCCCTCAAACAGCCGGTCCACCTCGGGCGCCTGGCTGTACACGTCGCTCTTCCACCATTTGCAGACGATGCCGCTCTCCGGTGGCCCGTAGAGCGTGTACTTGGGCTGCGTCAGCGTAAAAATATCGATGCGCTCCACGTCGGTGGGGTCCACGAGGAACGAGCCGATTTCGACGGGGAACTTAAGGAAAAACGTGTCCGTGGAGCCGGGTTCGATGACGAGCGGCTGCTCGAGTTCGATGAGCAGATGCTCAGATATCGATTCATCGGGCGCGTTGACCGGCTCGACCGGGCAGACGATGAGCTTTCCCTTATCGGCGTGAATGTATTTTGTTACTTCATCGTCGCCGATGATCCGGCGGTAGAGCTTTCGTTTTCCTTTTCCCTTCAGGGAGATATCGATGTCCTGCTCGGACAGTTCGACGTTGAGATCGTAGGTGCCAAACACAGGGCTCATATCAAGTGTTCCTATAAAAATATTGATACCAAAACGGTTAAATGACGAATTTTCATCATGGCCCATGGTGACAGCCATGGACGACTATGAACAATGGATACAGGATTTCGAATGGGATATTCCAGAGGATTACACCATCGCCAAGGCGGTGGACGAGCACGCAGAAGACCCGGACAGGGTAGCAATCTACTGGGAGGACGACCAGGGAAACGAGCGCGCCATCACCTACCAGGAACTCAGAGACGAGGCCAACCGCCTGGCCAACGCCCTCCTCGACATGGGCATCGAAAAAGGCGACCGTATCATGGTCGTGCTTCCCCGTCTGCCCGAGGTCTTCTTCACCCAGATCGGCGCATTCAAGATAGGCGCCATCATCGTGCCCTGCCCCGAGATG
>CAZQNC010000122.1:0-3686 GCA_964594625.1 uncultured Thermoplasmatales archaeon
TAGGCGATGGCGACGCCGTCGGCGTCGGTGCCGTTGGTGGTTATCGTGCCGTTGGTGATGGTGACGGTGCCCAAGGTTGACGATGCGTTGTGCGCGAGGTCACCGCCGTTGTATTCGTATAGGAGGTAGACGCCGTCGGCGTGCTCGTTGGCGGTGTCGATGACGCTATCGGTGATGATGACGGGGCCGAACGTGGCAGTGGCGTTGTCGTTTTCTTCGCCGTTGTTGCGGTATTCGATGTCCAAGCCCCGGCCGTAACTGCTGTTGGTGGTGATGGTGCTGCCGGTGATTGTGATGTTGCCGAACGTGGCGGTGGAATGGTTGACGAGATACCTGCCGTTTTGCTGGTAGGGTATGTCTATGCCATTGGCGCCTGATGAGCCGTTGTGCATGGTGGCGATGGTGCTGTCGGCGATGCGGAGGTCGCCGAACGTGGCGGTGGAATAGTTATAGAGGTAATTGGCGTTGTCCTTGTAATTGAGGTCGATGCCATGGGCGTATTCGCCGTGGGTGGTGATGGTGCTGTCGTGGTCGGTGATGGAGAAGTCGCCGAAGGATACGGTGGAGTGGTTGCAGATATAGCCACCATTTCGGTCGAACTCGTTTATGTAAATACCCCTTGCTGATTTACCGTGTGTTGTGATGGTTCCATTGGTGATGGTTATGTTGCCGAAGGTGATGGCCGAGTGGTGCGTTATCCGGTCTTTGTTGTATCCCCAGGCATTGTTTTTATATTCGATGGTCATGCCATGTGCGTCGTCCATCTGGGTGGTGATGGTGCTGTTGGCAATGCGGAGGTCGCCGAATGTGACGGTGCAGTAGCGGTCGATGACTTCGCCGCTTCCAGGCGCTGCGTTGCTGCGGATGGTGAGGTCCATGCCTTCTTCCTGGGTTTCGATGGTGCTGTTGGTGATGGAGATGCCGCCGACGGTGGCGGTGGAATGGTCTGCCATGTCTGCGACGTTGCCATTGTATTCGAGGTAGAGGCCTGTGCCCTGCGTGGTTATCGTGGTGTTGTGGATGATGAGGTCGCCGATGTTGACGGATGCGTTATGGCATACCGGTTCTTCGGCGTTGTAATTGTATAGGACGTTTATTGCATCGTAGTTAGGGTTTCCCGGGTAGGCGATGACGGTGTCTGTGAGGATGAGGTCGCCGAGCTGTGCGGTGGAATCGTTGAAGACGCCTAAGACGCCTTCGATATTAAATCTATACTCTATCGATATTGCGTGGCCTCGTTCGTCCTTGGTGATATTGCTCCCGGTTATGGCGACGTCGCCGAAGGACGCGGTGGCGCTGTCGTTCAGGTCGCGGATGTTGTGTGTGAAGGCGAGGTCGATGGCATTGAAATTGTAACCGCCGGCGCCGGGGTCCCTGGTTTCGACGGTGCTGTTGTGGAGGGTGATGTTGCCGCAGGTGAACATGGCGCCGCGGTTGATGAACCGGGCGTTCGTATTGTATCCCACGCGGATTCCGGTGGTGGCTCCGCTGCTGGTGGCGGTGACGTCGCTGTGCATGATGGCGTGGTCGCCGAAGGTGACCGTGGTGGAGCTGCCGTTGACGTATTCGCCGTTGTGGGCAAAGTGGAGGTAGATGCCGTAATTGGTGTCGTTGACGGCGACGGTGCTGGTGGCGATGGTGAGGTCGCCGAAGGACGCCGTGGAGGCGCTGTGGATGGTGTCCGCGTTGTTTCTGTAGTCGACGTTTATGCCATAACCGTCGGTGGCGTCTATGGTGCTGTCGTTGACCCTGAGATGGCCGAACATTGCGGTGGAGCCGTCGTGGAGCCGTTCCGCGTTGTAGTTATAATCTATGGCCAGGCCATACCCTGAGATATTGGTGGTGATGTCCGTGTGGTCCAGGGTGAGGTTGCCGAAGGAGGCGGTTGAGCCGTTGGTGAGGTCGCGGGCGTTGCGCTCGTAGTCGAGGCCGATGCCGTTGGCCTGGTAGGTGTCGATGTCGCTGTTCTGTATGACCAGGTCGCCAAACGTGGCGGTTGAACCATCGTCCAGGTATTCAGCATTGTACCGATATTCCAGCCACATGCCGGTGAGCCAGCCGTTTGCCATGGGTGACACCGGTTTGACGGTGGTGTCGTTGATGACGACGTCGCCGAATGTAGCGGTGGTGCCGTTTGAGAGATATTGTGCGTTGCCCGTGTAGCCGAGGGTGACTCCTAAGACGCCGTTGCCGGTGTTGCTGGGCGCGCCGGCAACCATGTTGTGTATGATGTGGATGTCGCCCGCCGTGGACGTGCTATTGTTCAATCCCCGGGCGACCGTGTAGTCAACGGAGACGCCAAAGGTGGCAAATCCCATGGTGGAGTACGCCTGCGTTATATGCACCGTGTTGTTGTCGATGACGATGTCGCCGACATCTATGGTTACGCTGTCAATCATGGCGCGGGTGTCGGTGCCCACGGTGAGATTCACCCGTATGGCGTAGTTGTACCATGTCCCGGTGTAGTTGACCGCGGTCAGGGTAACCCGGTTGTCCCTGACCGTGATGTTTCCAACAGTGACCAAGCTGTTGTCCTGCATGTCGGTGAACCCGGTCTGGTTGAACACGATGCCCTCGCTCTCCGATACGACGGTGTTGTTCCCGACGAGCATGTCCCAGAGCGTGTCGCCGGCGGTGTTGTTCCGCAGCACGTCGACGTATACGCCATAGGTGGAGGCATTGATGTCGTTGTCGATGATGGTGAACCCGGAGGCGTTGTCCACGTTGACGCCGATGGTGGCATTGGTGATGTTGAACCCGCTAACCGTGACGTTGTCCGCCGTAATGTCGACGGCGATGCCGCCCATGCCGTCGATGACCGGCTTCGAGCCGTTTATGAGCGTGACTGCCGTGTCGACCACGATGTTTTCCCGGTACGTCCCGTCGTGGACGACGATTGTGTCGCCGTCATTGGCGGCGTCGACGGCAGCCTGGATTTCGTCGAAGAGCTCGCCGGTGTTCTGGTTGACGACTAGGTGGTCATATTCGGACAGGATGGTGTAATCAAGGTAGCAATGGTTATCCGTAGCGACGGTGAACCCCATACTGGTGACGTTGGACAGGTTCGCCGCTCCATATGTGGGATGGGTATATCCCGGGCTGTTCAAGTCAAGCGTGACCATTCCCCAGCCTGACGGATAGCTAAACGAGTAACCGGACACGCCTGCGGAGCCGTTGCCATCATAAACATAGAGCGTTGCAGAGTGCGCCGCTCCAGTGGTGTTCGCCCAGAACGTGATATAGTTGTACCCGCTCCAGTTCCACGTACCCGCCGGGTTGTAGAGGAGCAGGCCATTGGCCCCGCCACCGGTGTAGTTCAATCTGATGCTAGATGTGCCCTCCATCCTGTCGCTGTCAAGAGCAAAGTTGGTACCGCTTGCACCGTCACTCCAGTCGGTGAGCGAGTCACAATCGTTTACCATGGTGCTCGCAGCATGCACGTTCGCCGCCAGTGCCAGAATGGCCACAATGGCCACGATGCCAGCTATTGCTACAATACTTCGTCTAAAACACATGTTTTTTTGGTCCATGTTAACGTCTCCCTATATCCTGTGTTTTATAAAGGAAGTTATTGTATTTAAAATATTCTCTTTTCCAGCATTTCTTGTCGAAGACGACAAGAGCCAGGATATAGTGAAATAGGGGCTGCGCCCCTATAACCCCATTCCGCCTTCGTTCCTCGGCAC
>CAZQNC010000123.1:0-3527 GCA_964594625.1 uncultured Thermoplasmatales archaeon
ACGACGAGTATGCCGCTGACGGTGAGAATGCTGGATAACAGGATGCCTCCGACGCTGTTTTTCATGTCCGGTTATCTCCTGTCACGATAAAACCATTTAGATATTGTTCACGGTTCGGTGAACCCTTTTCCCCGTGCAACGCAGCCGGTACAAATACCAATCTACTTATATATCGCGTCTATTTTCCTTCATACATGAAAAAGGTGTGCGTCGCCGTCATCCTGCTGCTCCTGCTCGCACCTCTTGCCCGGACAACCGGGCAGTCCGGCGGCACAGCCACGCCATTCAACAGCCAGCTGGAAGGGATGCCCTCGCTGGCCAACATTTCATCGTTCATCCATGCCCTGCCCTCCGGCATAGACATGTTCACCCGGCAGCCGGCCGTCAACGTCACCATGGCGCTGGGGCAGGCAACCGGCAACGTCGACATGCTGCTCAGCTCCAACCAGACCTGGCTGGAGGACGCCGTGGCCACGTTCTACCGCCTGCACGACATATCGGTCAGCCGGTCGGAGCAGGACCGGTTTTTCCAGCAGACGGCGGCCATGCCCGACGAACTGCGCCAGGCCGTCGCGCTGCTGCTGGTGGCGCTCAACGATGCCACGGTGCTCTGCCGGGAGGCAACCCGGCAGCTCTCCGACGCTGACAGGGCGTTTCTCCGACAGCACAACCAGAGCGAAACCGAGCTGGGGGAGATGATACGCAACATGCTGGGCCGGCAGTTCAACATCCTGCCTGACTTCAGCCTGTTTACCAGCAACACCAGCACATTGTTCGCCATCATCGAAAAAATCGATACCGAGAAACTGGTTGAGGGCAGCCTGCTCATGCTGCGGACCGTCCGCCTCGCCCTGCCCGTCATCGCCAGCTACCCCGGCTACAACCACACGCTGCGTGACCCTTCGGGGCGTATCTGCATCGGCGGGGCCGGCAACGACACCTATACCGGCACCGCATCGCTCGTCGTCGACGTCGGCGGAGACGACATCTACACCCTCGGCGAAGCCGGCGATGCAACGCTGACGGTCGACATCGACGGCAACGACCACTACCTGGGCGATACAGCAAGCTCGTTCCTGGGCATCGGCATGCTGTACGACACCGCCGGCGACGACGTATACGACACGGATGGATGGTCGCAGTCCTACACATGCGGCGGCATAACGGTGCTGCTCGACGGCGCCGGCCACGATGTCTACCGGGCGGATGACCACGCTCAGGCCTGCGCCCACGCCGGCGGCATCGCCGTCCTGCTCGACATTGGCGGGAGCGACGTCTACCGGGCGGGCAACCATTCGCAGGCCTGCTCAAACGCCAACGGCCTCGCACTGCTGCTCGACGTCACCGGCGACGACAGCTACACCGGCGGGAGCTACGTGCAGGGGAGCGCCACCGCCGGCGGCATCGCCATGCTCCTCGACTGCCTGGGCGACGACGTGTACGCCTCGGCGGCCAACGCGCAGGGCGCCGGCGAGGGCTGGGCGGCCGGCCTGACAAAGGTGAGCACCGGCCTGATGGTCGACGTCACCGGAAACGACCGCTACCGGGCGACCTCGCGGGCGCAGGGATACGGCATCTACGCCGGCGTCGGCTGCCTCACCGACCTGCTGGGCGATGACGACTACACGGCGTCGCGTTCGTCGCAGAGCTACGGCACGTTGTTCGGCATCGCCATGCTCATGGACTTCGGCGGCGGCAACAGCTACCGGCAGGACACGCCGCTGCCCGGCGACCGGGAGGGAGGCACCTCGATAAAAATAGATGACATCAGCTCATTGCCCAGCGAAAACCTTCTCAGCCTGCTCAGCTACATACGGGATCACGACATCATGCCGCTGTCCTCATTCCTCGAATTCTTCCGATAACCGGTCGAGTGTTTTCTGCACGATTTCAGGTGCAGCCCCGATATACGCGGCAGCGTCCAGTGCCTGCTCGATGCCGTCCTCGCCCAGCCGCCGGCGTACCTCGTTGTTTTCCATGAGCACCTCCCGGAGATGCCGGCCCGTCTCCAATGCGTCCAGGGAGCACCGGCGCAGCAGCTCGTGGGCCTCCTGCCGCCCCATGCCGTGGTCGACGAGCCGGAGCATCACCGACTCGGCCAATGGCAGCCCCTGGCTCCGCTCCAGGTTTTCCGTCATCCGCTCCTGATGCACATCGAGATTGGCGAACACCCGGTTCATCCGATACAGGATCCAGTCGGTGAGCGCCAGGGCATGCGGCAGGATGAAGCGCTCCGACGACGAGTTGCACAGGTCCCGCTCGTGCCACTGCACCGCGTTTTCCCAGGCTGGCAGCAGCTGCGCCCTGACCATCCGGGCCAGCCCGCAGATCTGCTCGCAGGCTATCGGGTTTTTCTTGTGCGGCATCGTCGACGAGCCCACCTGCCGGCTGCCAAACGACTCAGCGGCCTCCCCGATCTCGGTGCGCTGCAGGTTCCGTATCTCGGTGGCATATTTTTCCAGCGAGGCGGCGACGTTGGACAGCCCGGACAGCAGATGGATGTAGCGGTCCCGGCCCACGATCTGGGTGGCCGGCAGCTCAGCCTCCAATCCAAGCTCCTCCATCACCCGGTTCTGCAGCTCGAAAAAATGGTCGCCGAACCCGGCGCCGGTGCCCACCGCGCCCGCCATCTTGCCCACCGCTATCTCCCGCCGGCAGTCCCTGATGCGCCGGACATGCCGATTTGTCTCCGCGGCGTAGACGGCCATCTTCAGGCCGAAGGTAACCGGGAGCGCCGCCTGCCCATGGGTGCGGCCCAGCATCACCGTATCCCGATATCTGTCGGCCAGCTCCATGAGCGTTCGCTGCAGCTCCCGCAGGTCATCCAGGATGACGTCCAGCGCCGCCCGCATCTGCAATGCGTTGGCGGAGTCCACGATGTCGTACGAGGTGGCCCCCAGATGCACGTAGTTGCCTGCATTGCCCTCGCACTGCTCGGCCAGCGCCTTCACCATGGCCATCACGTCGTGATGTATCTCGCGTTCTATCTCCCGGACGCGGGTAGCGTCGACGTATTCCAGCGAGGCTTTGGCGGATATCTCCTCGGCAGCCTCAGTAGGGATGGCATCCAGGGATGCATGGGCGCGGGCCAGGGCGGCCTCCACCTGCAGCTGGTAGCGGAGACGTCCCTTCTCACTGAAAATGTCCTTTATGACGCCGCGGCCGTAGCGAAAGTCAAGCGGGCAGACGTTGCTCATGGACTGACATCCGGATGGGATTATAATTCATTTTTGGCTTGTCCCGGCATTGCGGCCACCGGCCGGTAAAAAGATGCGGGCGCCGGGATTTGAACCCGGGTAATAGCCTGTTTGCGCCCCTTTCTTTGCGATGTAACGCTTTTTGAAAGGGTTACCTGGCAAGGCTATGTGATACCAAACTACACTACACCCGCGTTGTGCAGCCTGTAAATAGCATTTTCATCCAAATACTTTGCGGTTTACGTGCATGTGCCGTTGCCGGTCTGCCGTCCGGGAGGTGATGTAGAATTGTTGAGAAAAATGGAAAATGACTTATGGGAGGCCATCGCT
>CAZQNC010000124.1:0-3498 GCA_964594625.1 uncultured Thermoplasmatales archaeon
CTTTGCGGTTTACGTGCATGTGCCGTTGCCGGTCTGCCGTCCGGGATACCACAACGTTTTTATAATTCTCTCGCTATTCACCGACCGCTGGGAATGGGGTCCAAAAAAAAAATGAAATCATTTCATTTTTTTGCCTCCCAACCTCCCCCCATTCCCGCCTTTTCACTTGGTTTCCATTGACCCTGCCTGTTTTTGAGAGCACGCTGTCTTATTTTCCGGGCTGCCCTTGCAGGAACTCGTGCACCTGCTCGGCGAACGCTTTAAACGTGACCTGCCGTCCCACCACCCTGTCGACCACGCTCACTTCCCGGAGCTCGTCCTCCCAGCCGCTGCCCTCCCAGGCGGTGTAGCCCCAGATGACCGCGTTTTCATCGAGATGTTTCATGGCCAGCGTGGTTTCCACGCCGTCCATCTGCGCGTCATCGCCCTTCCGGTGGCATTCGATGGCGTCCATGTCCCGGTTGCTGCCCGACAGGTTGAGGTCCATGACCACCAGTGCGGGCGGCTGCCCGGCCTCCATGAGCTCCCGGTACCGCTCCACCGCCGTCTCTCCCGACAGGGCGCTGACCACGTCGACGTCGTCTATCCGCCGGAGGTACATGCCGAGGATGTCCTGGATGTCCTGCTCGTCATCCACAATCAATATCGTCTGCTTATTCATGGATTTCACCCCGCTGCACGATGTTTTGCACGACCTTCTGTATCCGCATGAGCGCCTCACGGGCCTTCCGTATCTCCGCTGCCGTGCCGTCGGGCATGTCCTCCAGGGCCATGTCCATGTAGCCCCGGGAGATGGCGATGGGATTGAAAAAATGATGCGCCGTCTTCAGCTTGAACACCTGTTCTTTTTCCAGCGCCCGTTCCATCTCCTCCTCGGCCTGTTTCCGCTCGGTAATATCTTCCCCGGAGCTGAGGGTCCTGACGATGTCTCCGTCGCTGTCCCGTATGACGGTGTTCGCCCACAGGATGACCCGTTCATCTCCGTCTTTGGTCATGATGGGGTTTTCGTACTGCTCGACAGGTGCTATGTCCCCGTCGAGAAGGTCGCGGTACACGGCTTTTACATCCGCCCGTATCCGTTTAGGGATGAAGCTGTCAAACCAGTTTCGCCCCCGTATCCCATCTTCATCGTAGCCCAGGATATCGCAGGCTTTTTTGTTCGCCAGGGTGACCTCGCCGCTGGTGTCGAGCGCGACGAACATCACCCCAGCCACGTCAAGATACTGCTGGGCTTTATCTCTCTCCTTTTTCAGCTGCGCCTCAACCTGTTTCCGCTTGGAGATGTCTACAATGGTGTCTGCCACACATTGGGGCCGCCCGCTTTCTGACCTGACGACGGTGACATGTTTGATGGCGGGAAACGTTGAGCCGTCCTTTCGCTTTCGTTGTACCTCCGCGGTTGCGGACTGTCCGGCTTCCCCGAGTTGCTGGTAGAGTTGTTTGACGGTCTCCGCTGACTCCTCGGTATGGAGCACTGTGAAATCCCTGCCGATGAGCTCGTCGGGCGCGTACCCGTGCATCTCGGCTAAGGTACGGTTGACGTAGTCAAGCCGTTCGTCGGCATCGAGCAGCGCAATGCCGTAGCTGGCATTGTCGGCGAGCGATTTAAATTTCTGCATTTCCGCTTGTGCTTGTTCACGTCTGTGTTCCACGTCGATGTCGTGCAGGGCGAACGCGATGTCGTCCGCCATCTCCTCGAACAGCTCATGTTCCTGCTCATCGTCGGCATACCGGGCGGGAACCGAGGCGCAGATGAAGCCGTACGTCCGGCCGCCGTATGCCAGGCGGGATGCGAGACCGGCCCGTCCGGCATAGTGCCCGGCGAGCGGGCATTCCTCGCATTCGGATGGCGGGTCTTCCACGATGACCGCCCCTGTGCGGGACAGGGCCTGTTCGCCGCATGGCGGCAGGATGCCGGCTTTCAGCCCGTGTTTCATGCGCTGAAACTTTGTGCCCACCTCGGCCGCGCATGCCGGTTCGAATGTGCCATCCTGGTTTTTGAAGGCTATCCAGGTGTTGTAGTATCCCTGTTTTTCTACCAGGGTTTTGCAGATATCCCCGAGCAGGGTTTCCGTGTCGTCCGCCCGCAGCGCTGTCTGGTTGACACTGTGGAGGGCGTCGAGCACCCGGTTGAGCCGGCCGGTCTTCAGGGTGTATAGCTGGGCCATGATGCCCAGCCCGACGATGAACGCGACGCCGATTGACCGCATCCAGAGCTCGTGCAATGAGGGATTCACGAGCTGCCCGATGAAGCTATCGGAGAAGAACACGGAGGCGTCGAGGGCGGCTTCCAGGGTCCAGTAGAGCAGTCCGGCAAGTATTCCTATCAATATGAGTCGTTTGCCGGCCGGCCCCGCCGTGGTTTTTCCCATGGTTTTTAAACTATATTGAGACAAAATTATATATACTTAACGCCCGTTAAATATATTGCCACTGCCGGTCAAAAAATTTATAATTGTAAATAACCTGCCGGCAAACGGTTTATCCTCTGGTATTTTCTGTTAAAAAATTATAAAAAAGAAAATAATAGAAAGGGAAAAAGGGGGAGAAAGGGTGTGGGCCGACAGTTTTACCAGATAGTTTTGGAAACAACTATAGAGTTGTCTTCGGTTGCCACTATCTTCAGGGTCTCGCCAGCAGTTACATCGTTAAATGTTAATTCCTGGCCTGCACTCACATATTGTGCAGTAAAATTGTCCCCTGCGCTTGTAGTCCAGTTAGTACCGACAGAGATGTTTAGAGAATCCCAGGCAAGTCCTTGGCTGGCACTATCGACTTGGAACGTTACTGTACCATCGTTAGCACCGTCCAGCTGGGATATCGCCATCGCATCTCCGCCGCCGCCTCCGCCTCCGAAGCCGGAGACCCAGACGTAGATGGTTGCTGCCAGTACCACGGTGATGGCCACCATCAGGATTACGGCGATGATGGGGCTCACACCGGTCTTGTCTTCCCAGAGTTTCTTTATTTTTTGGGTTGGTTTTGTCATGGTTTTCACCAATTACCATATAGCACAGGAGATATATAAATTTTTTCCTATTTGCTAGCAATATGATAGTATGTTGGGGCATTATAGGGGCTAACTATGAAAAAAGCCCTGGCAACGAAAGCTGCATTGAAGTTCAAAGCTGTCTGCTCTTTTCGTCCTTCAGCATTTTGCTTTCATTTAAAGATTTCTTTATTTTTGGAGAAGGGGCTGCGGGAGGGGTGAAATAAATGACAAACCCGAAAAGGTTTTTCATCTATAACTCCCGCAGCCTAATCCCGTATAGGATGGGTTGTTAAAAAGGTTTGTTATCCTGTTTTAGCTCTTGTTTTTCTGCGGGTTTTTATGTCGGCCTCGCCGTAAGGCGAGCGATTGCTGGGGCAATCTGTGCCGACGCCCCGCCATCGTGGAAGCTTGCAGAGTGCCGTCATGGCGTGGCTGGGCACGTCTGTGAGGCAAATTTACGGACCGTAGGTCAGGGCAATTGCCAGACCAAAGGCCGTAAAGCATAC
>CAZQNC010000125.1:0-3255 GCA_964594625.1 uncultured Thermoplasmatales archaeon
GACGGATTCCTCTCACCAGAGAGGAACGCCGCTCTCAAATATTCAACACAGCACCGGGATGACAAGGTTTATATCTCGTCGTTCGATAATCCATCATGGTCAAGTACAGCACCATATCGGTTCCGAAGACGCTTCATAAAGAGATACGGAGAACCGTGGTCGAGGACCCCCGCGTCGGCTACTCAAGCGTGGCGGAGTTCTCCAAGGAGGCCATCAAGCTCAGGATGGACGAACTCAGGATGGAGCTCCGGGAGCAGCAGGCCAACCGGGATGACATCAAGCGCCTCGTCAACGAAATCAAGGGCATCGTCGAAACCCGGTCGAAAGCAGACTAGTTTTTTTATTCCAGCGCGTCCGGGTTCACACAGTAGCGGGGCATGTCTCCCCGCAGGCCGGCGAGCAGGTTTTTCGCAGCAATGATAGCCATCTCCGTCCTCGTCTCGATGGAGGCGGAGCCCGCATGCGGCGCCAGCACCACGTTGTCCAGCCCTGCCAGGCCAGGCGTCAGCTCCGGCTCGTGTTCGAACACGTCGAGCGCCGCCCCGGCGATATCGCCGTTTTTCAGGGCTTCAACCAGCGCCGTTTCGTCGACGCATTCTCCCCGGGCGGTGTTGACGACGAACGCGGTGTTTTTCATGGCTGTCAGCTCAGCCCTGCCGATGACGTGGTAGGTGTCGTCGGTGAGCGGCACGTGCAACGTTATGTAGTCCGCTGTGGCGATGAGCTCGTCGAGCCCGGTGTAGCGGGCGCCGGTTTCCTCTTCGAACGAGGGCTTCCGCGACCGGCTGTGATACAGGATGTCCATGTCGAAGCCCGCCGCCCGCCGCCCGACGGCCTGGCCGATGCGCCCGGCGCCGATGATACCCAGGGTTTTGCCGTGGACGTCGCTGCCCAGGAGCACCTTGGGTCCCCAGCCCTTGAAGTCATCCCGGCGGACCATGCCGTCTCCTTCGGGGATGCGCCTCGCTGCGGCCATCAGCAGGGCCCAGGCCAGGTCGGCCGTGGTCTCGGTGAGCACCCCCGGGGTGTTGCCGACGGGGATACCCCGCCTGGTTGCCTCCTCCACGTCGATGTTGTTGTAGCCCACGGCGTAGGTCGAAATCGCCTGCAGGTCGGGGGCGGCGTCGAGCACCTCCCGGTCGATGAGGTCGGTGAGCAGGCAGAGCAGCCCTTCTTTGTCGCCGACGTGCTCGATGATATCCTGACTGGAAGGCGGCGTGTCACCCCGGTAGATGTCCAGCTCGTGTTCCTCTTGGAGCAGCTCGATGCCCTCGTCGGGAATCTCACGGGTGAGATAGATCCGTGCCATACAAGATGAATGCGACATCCGTTCTTAAACTTTCGAAAGGCCAACCGGTAAACCCGGTATGGCATACCACGAAATTTTTCGATAGAATAATATAGGGCTTATGTTTTTTCCCCTACATGGCACAGACCTCACTCAACATGGGAGAAAACATAGAAGGCGCCCTCTGCTACCTCCTCGGCTGGCTGACGGGCATCGTGTTCTATCTGATAGAAAAAGACAACGAGTTCGTTCGATTCCACGCCCGGCAGTCCATCCTGGTGTTCCTGCCGCTGTCGATACTGTCGTTCATATTCAGCGGCGGCTTCATGTTCGGCGGCGCCCTGTTCTGGAGCGGCTGGTTCTTCCTGGTCGCCATCGGCTGGCTCATCTCGCTGCTGATGTTCATCCTCTGGCTCGTCCTGATGTTCAAGGCCTACCAGGGAGAACGCTTCAAGCTCCCCTTCGTGGGCGACATCGCCGAGCGTGGCTTCTAGCCGGCCCGAACGCTTTTAACCCGTCATCCGTTTCAGGTAGATGATGGGAGGGCAGCGTTTTACCAGCGCGGAAGACGTTCTCGGGTTTCTCGAAAACCAGGGCAGCGATGTCAGGTTCATCAACCTGCTGTTCCCGGACATCCTCGGCGAGCTCCGGGGCTTCGACATCCCCTCATATGAGCTCGAGCAGGCATTCGAGGACGGCAAGGGCTTCGACGGCTCCTCCATCGAAGGGCTGGCCCGGATAGAGGAAAGCGACCTTCTCGCGCGGCCGGACCCGACAACGTTCCGGTTGCTCCCCTGGCACTACCAGGCAAACGGCAGCACATACCGCGTCGGCTGCCTGTTCTGCGACATCTACAACACCGATGGCACCCCCAATATGTGTGACAGCCGCTACGTTTTGAAGCGCATGCTGCGGCAGGCCCGGGAGCAGGGGTTTTCCTCGTTCAAGATCGGCCCGGAGCCCGAGTTTTTCTATTTCGAAAGCCACCATGACGCCAGCGTTCTGGACAAGGGCGACTACTTCAGCATGGGCATCGGCGACCCGTATGGAATGTTGCGCAAGGAAACCGCGCTCGGCCTGCTCGACACCGGCGTCGTCACCGAGTACGGGCATCACGAGGTGGCACCCTCGCAGCACGAAATCGACCTCCGCTACGGCGACGCCCTGGAGATGGCGGATATCGTGATGCTGTTCAGGTACATCGTCAAAGAATACGCCAGCCGGGCCAACGTATATGCCACGTTTATGCCCAAGCCACTGGACGACGAAAACGGCAACGGCATGCACGTCCACCAGTCTCTCTGGAACCAGGAGGGCAACGTCTTTTTCGGCGAAAACGATCCCTACAATCTTTCAGGCACCGCCCGGATGTACACCGCTGGCATCCTTGCCCACATCGGCGAAATCACCGCGGTGCTCAACCAGTGGGTCAACTCGTACAAGCGGCTGGTCCCCGGCTACGAGGCACCCGTCTACATCGTCTGGGGACAGAAAAACCGCTCCGCGCTCGTCCGCGTCCCCGAATATGCGCCGGGCAAGCGATACGCGACGCGCATCGAGCTGCGCAGCCCCGACCCGGGCTGCAACCCGTATCTGGCGTTCAGCGTCATGCTGGCCGCCGGCCTCCGTGGCATCCAGCAGGGCATGGAGCTGCCGGCGATGACGGAGCACGACATCTACTGCATGGACGACGAAGCACGAAAGCAGCTGGACATCGACATGCTGCCCGGCAACCTCGAAGCAGCGCTGGCGGCCATGCAGGAGGGCTCCGTTGTCCGGGAGACGTTCGGCGAGCAGCTGTACCAGAAGTTTGTCGCCAACAAGGAGATACAGGTCCGGAACTACCGGAGCGAGGTCGGCCACAAGTACGATGCACGGGTCAGCCCCTATGAAAAAGAGCACAACCTCCCCCGGCTGTGACGGGCATGGCAGCCTATATGCCGACAACTGGTTTAGTTTAACGAGAG
>CAZQNC010000126.1:0-3204 GCA_964594625.1 uncultured Thermoplasmatales archaeon
TGCTGCCCCAGGAAACGTTGAAGTAGGTATCCGGCGCGGAGCCGTCCACGTAATATGTTTCCTCGTGCAGCTCGCTGCTGTGGCAGAGGATGTCCTTGGCGAAGTAGTACAGGTCGTGGATGCATTCGCCGGAGAGGTTGATGTTCACTTCGATATAGCCCTGCCGGTCGTCGATGTCAAATTCGCCGTTGTCCTTGATCTTATACCAGTAATAATCAGCTATCTCCTCGTTCGAGGAGGCGATACCGGGTATGTCGTCGCCCCACACGTATTCGTCGCCGAAGCCAAGGTCATTATCGCCGTCCCAGGCATACCGCCAGTATATGGCGCTGACGCCGGCGTCACATGTGCTGTTCACGGGCCGGTCATAGGCCTGCAGGTTGATGGGCGCTCCTTCGCGGAGGAAGCCGATTGAGGTGACCTCGACGTCGTCGATGTCCCAGTAGTAATCGTATGTGCCGCTGCCCGCGTACCCGCTGCCGTCGGGGCTGGTGTACACGAAGGCGAGGTAGATGTCCTGGCCGTGGTAGTCCCACAGCGAGATATCCTCCCAGCCGCTATCCCAGTCGGTGGCTGTCCAGAGGGTGGTGAAGTCCTCGGGCGCGGTGCCCGTGGTTGATATCATGACCCTGCCAGTGCCGATGCCGGTGTAGAAGTCGTGCCAGAAGGTCAGGTTGGAGAACTTGGGCAGGTTGGAGATCTGCGGGGTGATGAGCCATTCATCCTGCTCGCCGGACCACGGCTGGATGGATGCTACATCGTAACCACAGTCGGCCCATCGTTCCCAGGACCTGTATTCATCGGAGGTGGTGGTGTAGTCGCCGTGGCTCTGCTCGGTCCAGTTCGTCGGCGGGAAGGTCCGCTCGAAGCTTGTCTCATAGGTATCCTCGGTGATGTTCCGGACCTCGACCTCGACGTCGTCCACGTACCATCCGGCGTCGACGACATATGCGTCGCTGTCGAACCTGAAGCGGATGTGGATGGTCTCGCCCAGGTAGCCGGAGAGGTCGACGAATTCCTGTGTCCAATCCCGCGCTTTCTCGTACATCGCAAGCTGCGTCCATGTCGAGCCGCCGTCGGTGCTCACGTCGACGTATGCTTCGTCGTCAAGGTCGTCCGCCATGTCATAGGTATGCCAGAACATGAGCACGGCCTCGTAGCCGGAGCCGCCATAGGCGCCAAGGTTGATTTCGGGGGTGATGAGCGCGTCGTCCATGCAGTTGAGGTATTCGTTGACCGCGTCGTCGCCGTTCCACCAGGAGTACGTGGAGTCATGGGCATCGTAGTCGGTGAGATGCCATTTGGAGGTCTCCAGCATCATCGCGGTCCAGTTGTTCCATGGGTTGTCAAAGGTCTGCAGGGGGACGAAGTCCGTGGTTGAATTGTATATGCTCACGTTGTCCAGGAACACGCCGTTGTCCGGAGTGTAGCTGTCGTCGCTGACGAAGCGGAAGCGTATCCACACCGTCTCGTTGCCCTTGAAGTCAGACAGATTAAGCGTTATATCCCACCACGTAGCAGAATCTGAGCTGTAGGAAGGCCCAACCTGGGTCCAGTTCTCGCTGTCGTTGCTGGCTTCCACGTAGAGGAAATCCTGGCCGACTTCAACGTTCATCCAGAACTCGAAAGACAGGTTGACGTCGTCGCTGCAGTTGGCATCCGATAGGTTAATGGGGGTCTTCAAAGTCAGCACGTCGTCCCAGTTGCAGCCGTAGCGTCCAAGGCCATAGTCGCCGTTGGGCAGCGCAAGGTCGCCGCACCACATCGATGGCGCGGGTGGCGTGGTGTTGTACACCGGAATGCGGTTTACCCGCTTCCACATGCTGCCATCGACGGTGAGGTCGTCGATGTCCCAGTTCTCGTTGCTCCAGGTGGTGTTCTCCATGTCATCCTCGAACGGCGTCGCGATGCGATGGATGCCACCGACCCACACGTCGTCGATGTAGACGTCTCCGCTGAGGGCGCGGAAGCCGATGTAGACCTCGTCGCCGGCATAGCCGGAGAGGTCGACTTCCACCCGCCGGTACATGTCGTCGTCGAACGTGCCGGACTGCCATTCATAGGTGGTGAAGTAGGATGTGGCCGTCTGCGTGGGATGCGTTGAAACACCCACTCCGAGTTCGCCGTCGCCCTGGTAATAGAAGGTGAGGTTGCCGTCGTCGGGTATCTGCACCCGCGGGCTGACCAGCCAGCCGTCGTAGCCGTAGGCGCAGTACCGGCCGGTACGCGGCTCGTCGGGGGCATATGGCCACCAGTCGCTGATGCGGCACCAGTCGCCGTCCGCCGCCCAGTCAGTGAACGGTACATCGAAGTCCTCGAAGAGCGACTGCGTGGTGTTGCCGATGGCGCCATGGTCGGGCAGTTCCTCCTCGACCACGGGCGTGGAGTCATCTACGTGATAGACCTGGTGATGAACGGTGCTGTTGTGGCAGCTGCGGTCCTTCGCAAAGTAGTAGAGGTCGTGGACGCATTCCTCGTTGAAAATGATGTCCTCGCTGTCGTTGTAGAGGTACCAGTAGTAGTTGGCTATCGCCGGTTCGTCGGACAGCGTGCTGCCGTCAACCACGCCTGCATGCATCTCGCCGGGCAGCATCGTATCGTTCCACTCGTAGCGGTAGTAGATGCCCTGTACGCCGGACGCACAGTATCCAGGGTCGTCGGCGGTGAGGTTTATCTTCGCGCCGGCACGCAGGTACTGGGTAACGTTCTCCATGCTGACGACCTCCCAGTGCCAGACGCCCCATTCCAGGAACTCCAGGAAATCGTAGACAGGGATGGTCAGCACCTCGGTGTCGCCTGCGCCGACATAGACGTTGTATGTCTTCTGGTTGACGTCGCTGCCGTTTTCGAGGGTGACACCCTCATCCCCGACGACTTCCTCGACGCGGATGGTCAGCGTCAGGTCGTTGTTGAGGTCATGGTTGGAGATGGTGAAGTCGATGCTCTGGTCCTTGTAGATGTACTGGCCTGATGGATTCTGCAGCCAGCCGTCATTCCAGCCCAGATAGCTCCAGTTGTTGCGCACGTGGAACTCGCCCTCGTAGGCGTCGGAGTTGTTGTCAAACCGTTCTTCGACGTCTATTTCCACCGGGGCGGAGTAGCCATGGTCCGGATGTTCCTTGTCAACGACCGGGTTGTACTCGTCGACATGGTACACCTGCCGGTGCACGTCGGTGTGATGGCAGACGTTGTCCTTCGTCCAGT
>CAZQNC010000127.1:0-3200 GCA_964594625.1 uncultured Thermoplasmatales archaeon
AAGGAGGAAAAATATGTATAAAAAACACGCACTTAAAAAAATTGGAAGCATCGTCATAGTAGCCGCGTTGATAGCAAGCGCCTTCACCATGATTTCAGTGGGAGAAGACGACCCCATACCAAATACGGCTACCGACATCTCGATAAATGAAATAATGTACGACCCAACAACTGGCGACGAATGGGTCGAGTTATACAATCTAGGAGACACCGAGGTCAACCTGACCGGATGGTATATCAACGATAGCGTTGGCACCCAGTTCGGGGATCTCACGAACGTCGTGATTCCTGCGGGAGGATATATCTACGTCACCGACAGCGCAGTGCTCAACAACGATGGAGATACCGTAACGCTGTACGATGGCGAAGATGCAGAGATAGACCACGCAGCCTATGAAGACGGCGACGCGCAGGAAAACTACACGCTTGAATACAACAGCGCCACCGACGCCTGGGAGGAAAGCCGCGTCGAAGGCGGCACGCCTGGAGCGCGCAATAGCGTGCTCTGGCCCGAGGCCACCATCAACTACCCGACCGGCGGCGAAGTCATCGGCGGCATGATTCCCGTCAAATGGACAGCCTCCAGCCCGGCCGGCCTCAACCTCACCATCAAACTCCAGTATAAGAACGACAGCGCCGCGACCTGGAAGGAGATCACCGCCAAGGAGGACAACGACGGCCTCTACCGCTGGGATGCAACCAGCCTGAACACCGCCGATCAGTACATGGTCAAGGTAACAGCGACGGACACCCAGGGCGACATGTGGTCTGATGCATCAAATGCCTTTGACATCACCGACATGACCGTCGAGCCGAAATCAGTGCCCTACAACGAAACCGTGGGCATGGTGAACATATCTGGCACCAGCGGAACCGTCACGCTCTATAAACCGGATGACAGTCCAGCCACTGACGATGAGGATGGATCACTCGGGGACGTGATTTTCTATGATATCACATTCGATGACACCGGGACATGGTGGGTGAACGACACCAACGAAGGCATCTTCTACGTCCAGGTCACGCCCATCGACCTCAACGTCACAGCCGAACCGGCTGAAGTAGAATATGCCAAAAGTGGCGCGGCCGGATACGTCGAAGTAAACGGCGTCGTCACAAACCCAGACGGGACGGCTGCCTCCGGAGCCACCGTCGAGATATGGGCACCCGGCGTCACACCGTCAGGAACGACAACCCCCATCAAATCAGTCACCACAAACACAACCGGCCATTATGAATTCACGACGAGAGTCCGTATCAGCTCGTACGGCGCGGGCATATACAACGTGACAGCCCGCAAGGGAGCAATCGATGACGCCAACGCGTTTGGATACGCACACATGACCGTCACCTCCCTGGAAGCCAACGTCTCACTGGACAGCATGAAAGACGTCTCCGGCGGATTCGACAGCGGCACCATCGCGTTCAACGTGACCGACAACGCCGGCAGCCAGCTGCTCCCCGGCAGCAACGACTACAACATATCAGTATGGAAGGGCAACGACCTGTACGCCTGGCACAACACCACGGGAAGCACCAGCGGCAACATGTCCTTCGCCGTCGACGGTCAATACCTCAACCTCACCACCACGGACATCTGGCAGCGGGGCGACTACACCATCAAGGTCTACATCGACTACATCGGCAGCCTCGACTGGGAGTACATCGGCGAGGAGGATTTCACCATCCCCGCACCCGACCCGGTCAACGTCTTCGTCACACAGGACACGCTGGACGTGCTGGCACCTGAGAACAACGCACAGAACCTTACCATCCAGGTGCTGGGCGACACCCAGTATACCTACGGCAACCACAGCACCCTGAACGTCGGTCCGGACAACAAGAACATCACCAAGCGCATTGACATAGAAGGACACGTACTCTATCCGCCGAAGAAGGAAGCCTACCATCATCTCGGCGATGGAAAATGGAACGTGACCGT
This sequence comes from uncultured Thermoplasmatales archaeon, assembly GCA_964594625.1. Classification (GTDB taxonomy): domain Archaea; phylum Thermoplasmatota; class E2; order UBA202; family DSCA01; genus CAZESS01. The sequence continues at coordinate 1,942 of CAZQNC010000127.1, forward strand.
GTATCCGACCATGGCCGGCGGTATGATATACATCAACGTCACCTGGCCCGGCAACGACACCGTTGCAAAGACCGTGAGCATCGACAAAGGCGGCATGGCGACGATTTCGCCGACCTCGGTCATCGTGGACGATTCGACCACCCTGACGGCCATGGTTACCTACAACGGCAACAACGTGTTCAACGCCAACGTCACCATGTACTACGAGGATGGCATCTACGGCCTTGGCGACATGGTCGTCAACGGAACAATCGACGGTGACGGCTCAGCCGGCAAAGGCTCGGGCGGCGAATACGAGTTCGCGGACATCACATCAACAAAGGCCAACACCAACATCATCGTGCGCGTCATGTTCATGTCCGGCGGCCAGCCTGTCTACGCCTATGCCAACGTCCGATCGGAAGCAGCGCATGACCTTGATGTAAATGTGACGCCCGACGAGGCCTTAATTGGTGAAAAGACCACCTTCGAGTTCAACGTCACCCGCAACGGCGACCCATACGGCGGCACCGGCCCAACAGAGCTGGAGTTCTACGTGATGAACGAGACCAATTACGGTAAATTCCAGGATGACTACACCGAGCTCACCGGCAAGATTACGCCGACGTGGGACAGCACCGGCAACTACACCTATTCCGACCATATCGACGAGCTTGGCACCTACTACCTCTACGTCCGCACCACCAACGAGAAGCACGACAACCTCGGCAACGAAACGAGCATGGAGGTCACCAAGGCAACGGTGACCACTGACCCGTCGATGCTGGTGAAAAACGTCGACGTCAACAAGACCGTCGACTTCACCGTGGAATGGAACAACGAGCCCGTCAACGGCACCCTGTACGTGACAGGCATCTCGGAAGTCAGCAGCTACGAGGCCTACGTGAACGACACCGTCGAGGTGGACATCGTCAACGGAGAAGGAAACCTCACCAACGTGACCGCCACGGAGATCGGCAACGTCACCTTCAAGTTCAAGGCGGCGGCAACCGGCAGCGTCACGGGCGATGCAGCTGGAACCCTCAGGGTCGTCACCCCGAACATCGACGTGTCACCGGCGACGATATCTCTCGGCGAGCAAAACATCATCACGCTGACGGTCACCCACCCGCTCACCAACAACCCGGTATCGGGCATGGCCGTCTCCGGTAGATTCCCGGCGGGCATGATGACGCTCGGCAAAACCGACAGCAACGGCCAGATTGTCATCGGCATCATCCCCGACATGACCGGCACCATCACGCTGTACGTTGAAGGAG
>CAZQNC010000128.1:0-3149 GCA_964594625.1 uncultured Thermoplasmatales archaeon
CTCTCGATGATGACGTGTCCTCCGGAGCCAGTGATGTTGATAGCGTTTCCATTGGTGGTGCTGTTGATAGTGCAGTTTTTGATGGTGACTTCGGCTGCATAGCCGCCGTTGGTTTTCACGGGGCTGAATCCGCCTATTGCAAATCCGCCTTTACTACCAGATACGTTTGTATTCTCCACATCGATATCATTGTTACCGATGCTATGGATACCGTAGCCTCCATTTTTCACCGTCAGCGTTTTGACTGACACCCCGCTGCCAGTGATAGTGACAACGTCGATGCTGCCGTTGCTGGTGCCGTCGATGACGGTGTCGTCCATGCTCTCCCCGATGAGAGAGAGCGACGAGTCTATCACCACGTTTTCATAGTAGACGCCGTCGAACACGTACACCGTCCCGTTCCCTGGAGCGGCGTCGACGCCGTCCTGCACGACGTTGAAACGGTTCACCTGCCACCCCGGCGTCGACGCATTGAAGTCATCGTCGACCCAGATGACGTCGTTGCAGTAGTCCTGCCCTGCCATGCCAGCGTGATAATGGCTCTCTATTTCCGTTTCGCAGAGGCATGCATCGTACACGGCGACTTCATCCAGTAGCCCCTCCCATTCCGCGTGCTCATTAGCACTTGGACCATGCTCCGGCGGGTCGTCCCCCATCCAGAGCGCATGACCGGAGCTCATGTTCTTGCTGCTGCTCGCGGTGCCGTCCACGCTGCCGTCCACGTAGAACGTGAGCGTGGTGCCCGACCGGGTGACCGCTACGTGATGCCAGTCACCGTCATCCACCGGCGTTGCACACGTGATATAGTTCGTCCCCGCTATCTGCATGAACAGGCTTCCGGTGACCTCTCCCGGGTAGTAGACGAGCCCGAATATGAACCCGTGGGAGGTATCCGGTCGCTTGGAGAGGATGGTGGGGAAATAAATTGATGGTGTCGGTCCCTCGTATTTTACCCATGCCTCGAGCGTGAAATTCCCCGTTCCGAAGTTGAGGCTCTCGTTGTCCGGCACCGACACGTAGTCGTCGACGCCGTCAAAGTCAAAGGCATTTCCTACCTGTCCTGTCACGCCCCGCGTCGCACCGTTGTTAGAGCCGTGGTTTCCATCGTAGGAGTCAACCACCGGACCTATTAATTCATCCAGTTTCCATGAACCAGTCATGCCGAGCGGGCAGTTGCCGCGCGGGCACAGCGGATGCCAGTCACCCCCGTTCTGAATATACCCTGAAGCGTTGTACGGCAGGTTGGTATCCCCAAGCCCGTCGTCGTCGGTATCAACGCCGGCGTAGTCGCTCCAATAGTTGCCGCCGAGGTACTGCCCGCCGATGATGTTCGTGCCAGCGGTTTTCGTGATATTCCATGTGTTGTCGCCGTTGTCCCAGGCGTTGATGGAGTTGTTGAAATAGTTGTTATAGACGAGGTTGTTGACGCTTGACGATTTGAGGTAGATACCATAGCCGTTGTACGAAACGGTATTGTTAGCCACCGTGTTATTGCTGGTTGAATCGAGGGTGATACCGTAGTTGTTATTGGAAGTTACAGTGTTATCCGATATCGTGTTACCGTTGCTAGAAGAGTCGAGGTAGATGCCGTACCAGTAGTTCGATGCAGTATTGCCCGTAATCGTGTTACCATTGCTGGACCAGCGGAGGTAGATGCCATTATTGTTATTCGACGCCGTGTTATCCGTCAGCGAGTTGTCGTTGGATGCGTCAAGGTATATACCGTAGTAGTTATCCAAAGCCGTGTTATCCGTCAGCGAGTTGTTGCTGGATGAATAGAGACTGATGCCGTAGTTGGTGCTCAAGTTTGCCGTGTTATCCGTCAGCGTGTTATAGCTGCATGATTGGATGTAGATGCCGTGGCTGTTGCCCACGGCGGTGTTGTTGGCCACCGTGTTGTTGTTGCTAGACGAGTAGATGTAGATGCCGTAGTAGGTATTCGAGTTTGCCGTGTTAGCCGTCAGCATATTGTCATTGCTAAACAAGTAGGGATTGATGCCATCATAGCTGTTCGAGTTAGCGGTGTTATCCGTCAGCGTGTTGTTACTGGAAGAGCGGAGGAAGATGCCGTCACCACCGTTTGCATTCGCGGTGTTGCCCGTCAGCACGTTGTCGTCGCTGGACGAATCGAGGTAGATGCCGTGATTATCATTATTAATGTACGTGTTGCCCGTCAGCGTGTTGTTGCTGGATGATTCAAGGTAGATACCGAAGTAACTGTTCGAGTTTGCTATGTTATCCATCAGCGTGTTGTCACTGGAAGAGTCAAGGTGGATGCCATGGGCGTTATTCGAACAGTTATTCTCAGAGATATTCGCATAGCCAGATGAAATTTCTACACCACTGTCACCATAGACATTGCCTGAGTTTATAATAGTGAACCCGCTCATGTTCACCCAGTCAGCAGAAACATGGACTACGTCGCCGCTACCGCCGCCGTCGATGGTGCAGTTCGAGGAGCCATTTTCCGATTGTAGCGTTATCTGCCTGTCGATGTTTACGTTTTCATAGAAGGTGCCATCTCGCACGATAATCGTGTCGCCTGCGGATGCATTGTCGACAGCTGCCTGGATGGAGCCGTAGTCATCCGGGACATATATCGTCGTTCCGGCTGCTGTATTATCGTCTTCACCTCCCGCCGCCATAAAAAAAGATGTCATTCCAACGACTATAAGCACGCTCACGGCCAAAAAAAGCCATATTTTTTTCATGGTTACCTCCTCCCATTTTTGTGGTATATGAGGAATATGTGCAGGCCCTGCAACCTGTTTTTATGATAGATGACAGAAGAAGACAGTTCCACCTCCTAACTAGCGGTAATGCCTCCCTCAGCTATTCCTCACATACAAACACACATATGCTATATATAGCTATCTGTCAACAAGGGACAGAGAAGGCTTCCCGGGCAGGAAAATACGATACAGGTTGCAGGGCCATGTAGTATGTAACCGTCCCGGGAAACCAAGCTTATATTTTCTTCCAGCGATAAAACGCTCACCCGTGAAATAGGGGCTGCGCCCCTATAACCCCATTCCGCCTTCGTTCCTCGGCACGCCCTTCGGTCGTGCCGCATCTCACTCGGCGGTGAATCCCGGCAATCGCTGCTGAACATCGTCTATGATGGACACTCCGTGATGTCGTGGCTGGTC
>CAZQNC010000129.1:0-3088 GCA_964594625.1 uncultured Thermoplasmatales archaeon
ATTCTCACTCCCAAAATTCGTCACCGTCACATTCACCACGCGACCACCAGAAAACGCCGTATCAGCCGGCGCATTCACCGCCGTCACACCCACATCATCACCATACACCACCGACAAATTAACCGGTATTGAGACGACTGATTCGTCGATGTCGTTGCTATTAATAATGATGGATGCCTGATAGTTTCCTTCTGACATGCCGGTTGTATCAATGGTAACCGTGAGGTCCATTTCATCTCCGACGGCGATGGTACCATCCTGAGGAGAGACCGAGAGCCAACCGGAACCGCAGCCCCCATATGATACGTTGAAGGTAAGGCTTGCTTCTGCTGTCGGTTCGTTGCCGAGCGTTACCGTATGGGTGGTAACCATGTCCGCGTTCTGGCTGGGCGCAAATGATGGCGGGGTCCACCAGATATCCGGTGCCGGGATGACATCTATCGTCGTATTCACCTCGTTGTTCTGCGTGATGTTTTCTCCAGCAACGGGCTGGGCCCTGATACCCACAAGATAGGTACCGTTGTCGGGATTCCAGGCAAAGCTTACCTGCTGTGATTCAAGAGTGTTAAGAGTGGCAATCGAGGTGGTGTTAACAGTGGTGCCGTTGACGACGAAATCGACCACCACGTGCGTTTCGTTGTATTTGCCGGCGTTGGTAATGGTCGCGCCGATATGCTGTGTTTCGCCGTGGGGAACGGTTGACGGAGCATTGAAGTTTTGGACAACTATTTCATGGTCTGGCTGCAGGGGGGGTTTTATGCGCTGCGCCGGGTCTCCGAAGAGCAGACAGCCCTGGACGATTGACCGCCATGTTCCGTCTGAGGGGTCCCAGCCGACAGTCGGGGCCATGGCGTCTTTGGAAAATGCCTGGGCTTTGCCCATCTGCCAGTTGTACGTGTTGCCGCATTTGCTCAGGTTGAACATGTAGTCCCAGAAGAGCTTCTGCTGCAGAGCGCTGCTGGAATTGGTGCTGTGCAGGTTGCCCCAGCCGTAGCCGGTGTTCATCACGACAGCGAAGGCCAGCTCGGTGTCGTCGTGGAACAGCATGGAGTGCAGGACGCCGTCGTCCGCTCCGTCCATGTCGCCGTTGTGGCATCCGTAGTCATGCATGAAGAATGGCCTGGTGTTGTGGTAGTCTGACTCCCAGGTGTAATCCTGTACGTCAAGGGCCATGCCGGCATTGGCATGCGCGATGCCGTTGATGATGGTAACCAGGTCGTTGTTAATCGCGTTTTTCAGCCCGGCCGTTGCCTGTGCTTCTGAGCCGCCCTGCCAGCCCGGGTTTGGGGTTTCGCCGGGGTCGTCGCCTTCACCGGTCCAGCGGACCGACGTGTTGAATTCCTGTCCCGGATGGGAGGTGTTCCAGGTGTCGAATCCTTCCAGGAAGCCCAGGAAGCCGGGCCATGGGCCGTCGGAGTTGGGGTCGGGGCCCATCCAGTTGTCGGTGCCGTAGAGGGTGAAGTCCATGAAGTCGTCACCCTGCGTGTCCCAGGAACTCCAGCCGTCCAGGTCGCCGCCGTAAAACGCGGCGTTGTCGAGATAGTCCTTATCCACCGAGTCGGCATAGTAAAAACTTTTTGTCATCCAGTTCGAAACATCCTGCGGCACGTCGCAGGTGATGCGGCCGATGAAGAGTTCTGAGTACAGGTCAAATCCTCCGTCGCCTTCCTCACCCCAATCGGTGTCGCCGTCGGCGTTGAAAGTATTGTCGAGATTGCTCCAGTAGATGTCGCTGTCTATATCGCCTTCGTAGCCGCTGTCCATCTCCCGGGCGGGAATCCATTCGTCGTCGCCGCCGATGAAGATGTACTCGGTCCCCCAGTCCTGGTAGGCGTCCCGGCAGAACTCGCGGATGTGCGCCGCGGTATCGTTGAACAGAGGGGTGGCATTCCAGTAGGCGTGTTCCGTGTTGATGTCCTCAATGGTCACGACCGTGGAGGTCAGGCCGTCCTGCAGTTCATGTTTGTCCATGAGACTGGTCCAGTTGTATGGGGTCGACGGTGTCGTCGTCCAGTGGTCCAGTCCGTTCTGCGTCGTCGTGATGATGACATAGTCGTAGCTGTCGAACGGGTCGCATATGCCGCCGGGATAGTCTCTCCCTGCGCGGGTGGTATAGGTGTCAGCAACGGCGGGATTCATCACCAGGTTTTGCACCCAGGTTTTGTCCACGGGATTGTTTCTGAGATATGGATGCGTGGAGGCTGTGCCGTCAAGCGTGACATCTACAGTCATCTCAGAGAAATAATATAACTCGTTTAACCCCGGCATATATTCGGCGGGATAAAGGTTGAGGGTGAGCACGGCGTACCCGCGGCAGTAGCTGACGCCCCGGGAGGTATACCTGGTGTCGCGGACGCTCTCCGGAGACTGATATATGGTGTCGTTCATCGCGAATCCCGACGGGGCATGGCCGAAGGGAACCAATGACTGATATGGAAAGATAGGCTTGTTTTCCAGGTCGACGTCCCGGCTGTCAACGCGGCGTCTGGCCCCGGAAACCGTGATGTCGTCAACGGTAGTGCCCTGCGGAAGCAGAATCTGTGTGCTGTACACCGGCAACGCCGGCTCGCCAGCGTGTTCGCCAATGTTCATGCAGTCATCCATACCGAGGACCGTAAACAACTGGTTGGCCGCCCGACGTTCGCTAAAACGAGGGGCACTGAACGGGATGGTGTAGGACAGAGAAAGCTGTCCGTCATCAATGGGTTGTGCCGTGACATCGCCAGATGTCGATATACCCGGCAGAAGCGTCGCCAGGAGGGTTGCTGCCGCAAAAAATACCATTATTTTAGTATGCAAGCTGTTGCATGACATATAACTCATGTCCAAAGGAAGGGGCAATATTTATATTTTTTCTGTGAGGCGACCGCTCTTCAAACCATCGTGATATCCCTCTCCTGAACAGGGACAATCCTTTTTTGATCTCGAGCTAATCGGGTCTGTACGGGGTGACAGCGTGCTCATCATACGTACATGGGGGAGAAACCCAACGAGAAAAACAGTACTGACGGCGGGCAAAAAACTATAAATTATACCGGGCATTAAATACCCGGTTACCATGAAACAAAAACTAACAGTTCTACTGGTA
>CAZQNC010000130.1:0-3009 GCA_964594625.1 uncultured Thermoplasmatales archaeon
AGCTATCGCTAGCTCCGTCGTTGCCGAGCCGGTCTTTCCCTCTTGGAATGGTATCCGGCGGCTCCCGCCGCCTCTCCCAGCACCCAATCCTCTCTCTGGAAAAACTCAGAGAGAAAAATCAACGCAAAACACCCTGTCATTCGCAGAGACTAACGTATTGAAAAAACATTTATAATTCACAGTGCATAATGGTATGGAGGCACAGACTATGCATTCAAAAACACTCGCTTTTTGTGTGAGCGCCCTTCTATTTTTAGCTGTTTTTTTTGGGGGACAATCTTCGCCTACCGGGGCCACTGACCCCCCCGGCAGCGAAGGCCTTTCGCCAACTCGTCCGGCCGATGAGAACGCTATGCGTGGAGAATGGTCCATCATAGCGGTTCATACGCTTCCAGAAGATAGCTCTGGTCTTGCCTACAACGGCCAATATCTTTACAGCGGCATCTACGGTGCAGATGGAAACAGGATATACCAGATACATCCTGACACCGGAAATTATTCTCTTCTCTGCTATGGTCCGCAGGATGACGCCTTCGGCCTCACCTATGACGGCTCTTTTCTATGGACGATAGACCACCCTTTTAGCCACCCGAACGAAATGATGCAGTTTGCCATGAACGGCACCCTGCTCTCACGTTTCAATCTCACGATGTCATCCTATATGTCCGGTGTCGCCTACGATGCGGGCGATTTCTGGGTAGCTTCTTACTATGCTCCTGAAGCAATTTATAAGATAGATGGCGAGGGCAATATCATCCAGCAATTTTCTGCCCCTGACGACCAACTATGGGACCTCTGCCTGCAAAACGATACCCTCTGGATGGTGGATAAATGGGGGAATGCCATCTACCATATGGATGCCACAGATGGCACGCTCCTGGACACATACAGCTCAGAGGGCTCAGACCCAACCGGGATAGTGTGGGACGGCTCCCATCTCTGGTATTGTGATGACGGACAAGGCGGTGTTGACTACCTGTACAAGGTGGACCCAAACGGGAGCGGTACACCAGAAATATCGGCGTCGAGCACCATCCACACCTACGGGCTGGTCACACTAGGCAACGAAAGCACATGGAACCTTACGGTCTACAATACCGGAACAGCCACGCTGGTAGTCGACAACGTGACCTTCAGCGGGGAAGGCGCAACCGCTCTTTCCTGCTCCACCACCGTTCCGGCTGCAATAGCTCCCGGTGAAAGCGAGGTTTTCTCGATCACCTACCATCCTTTGGCCGCCGGGCCGCTCAATGCAACCGCCGCCCTCATTTCGAATGACCCACTCAACCCCAAGCTGGACATTGCCCTTACCGGTACCGGGGTCTACCCGGGTCCGGAGATACATCTGCCCGAAAGCACGCACGATTACGGTACCGTGCGAATGCATTCATATACCCGGTGGATAATGGAAATACAGAACCTGGGGGATACCACCCTGACCATAGACAACATAACTGCGACCGATGCCCAATTCATCGTGGATGCAACCTTCCCGATTGACGTAGCCCCCGTAGAAACCGTTCGCGTGGATGTATGGTTTTTCCCGCATCAACATTCCTCCGCTGGCACCCTGGTGATAGAGAACACCGACCCGGATGAAGACCCCGCTATGGTATCGCTGACCGGAGCAGCCACCAGTCAGGATTATCTGATGGGATACTCCCTGTGGGACTACAATATCACCGAGGACCTCTACGATAACAGCCCGAAGGCGATAACCGCCATCCCCGATATCAACGGGGACAACGTCACAGACATCATCGTGTGCTCCGAAGACAACTACATCCGCTGCTTTAACGGCAACGACCACGGGAGGGGTGATGTCCTGTGGGCACATGAAATCCCGTCAGGTTCCCTGTTTCGTCCGCAGGAACTGGCTATCACGCAGGACATCGACGGAGACGGCTACCAGGACGTCGTGGTCGGCACGCCCTGGGGGGATCGGTCCATACACACGCTCTCGGGTAAAACAGGTCAAACCCTGTGGACACATGACACCCACGAATATGGGGGCGGCGGCTGGGTCTACCAGGTCGACTGCAGCTACGACTACAATCATGACGGCGTTGTAGACGTCCTCGCTGCCACCGGCGACGACGACGATGACATCGGCCCCAAACGGGCCTACTGTCTTGACGGAACAGATGGCACCTCGATATGGGAATGTCAGCTCGGCGGACCGGGATTCTCCATCCGGGGAGTCACAGACTTTACAGGAGACCGGCAGGCAGACGTGGTCGTCGGAGCCTCAAACAACGCCGAAACACAGGGCGTCGTATTCGGCCTCAACGGGTCCAACGGTGCCGTTGAATGGACATTCACCGTGCCCGGCACATCCGTGTGGGCAGTTGAACAGGTAGACGATATCGACGGAGATGGCATACAGGACGTCATCATCGGAGACTACTACAGCTCCGGCAACATATACGGCCTCGACGCAACAACCGGAGCCCAGCTCTACAGCTCCACCATTGGCTCCTCGCTCATCCTTGGCTTCGACCGCCTCAACGACGTCAACGGAGACGGGCATACTGACATCATCCCCTCCCACTCCGGCACGAACGCACTGGCCATCGACGGATACACCGGTGACACCATCTGGTCCCACGCCCTAGCGGATAAATCATGGAGCGTCGCACGAAGCGCTGATATCAGCGGTGACGGCATCGATGACGTTATGATAGGCACCCTGTACACAAATAACTACTGCTATTTCCTCAACGGGACAGACGGCTCCGAGCTTGAAACCGTCAGTTACAAAAGTCCGGTGGATGCGATAGCCGCGGTTCCCGACATCGTCGGCGACGGGTCCATGGATCTCGTGGTGGGCACCCGGGATGGATATGTGTTCTGTGTCTCCGGGGGCACACGAGTAGAACAATCATTATCGTTTACCTGGACATTACATAACGGCTGGAATCTCATCGGGCTGCCGGTGGAGCATGATTTTAGTGTGGCGTCGTCTTTGCTGGAGAATATTTCGGGGTGTAGCATTGTCTATGGCTGGGA
>CAZQNC010000131.1:0-3005 GCA_964594625.1 uncultured Thermoplasmatales archaeon
CCGGATATAACGATAGAGCATCCGCACGGCTCTCTCTACCTGTTCGGCCATCCGGTTATACCGCTTGCAGGCAACCGGACGGTGGTCATCGGGCCGGTGACGGTGGCTGCCACCGTTGAGGATACAGCGACGTCGGGTGTCGCCTCGTCGGAGCTGTATGTCGATGACGAGCTCCGCGCCAGCTCTGAGGGAGATGTCACATATATGCTTGAGGAGATGATGCTGGGCAGGCATACCATACGGGTGGTGGCGTATGACGTCGCTGGCAACAGGGCGGTGGCCACCGTGTCGCCCTATATCATTAACCTTGGTCTGTGAGGCCGGCGAACCACGCGGCGAGGCACTGTTATCCCCTCTTTTCCCTTTTTTGATTTTTCATATTTTGGGAGTAAAACGTGGCGGATGCAGTCCGGCGGGACAGCATATCCACGAGCAATAGTGTTATACGTTATCGCGCCACGCGACAGGGGAAAAACACTTATATTAATATTTTATTAGCTTCTTGCTATGTATCTGAACAGCAAGATAATCGGGGCGCTCATCGCGCTGTTTATCATGATGGTGCCCGCAGCCATGACCGTGACCATGAACCCGGGTGAGCAGGCTGTCCAGGCCGACGTGGACCGTGATGTCGGCGCTGCGTCATACAATCCGGACAACGTCACCGTGGTCGTCGACGTCATGCGGCTGCGGTCTATGACGCTTGACACCGATACGCCGCGGCTTTACTTCAAAATCCTTATCAACGGCGAGAACGCGCTCTGGTGGGAGGAGGTGCACGAGGGCCCAGATATTTATTTCGAATGGCCGACCGCGGCCATGACCGTGCCCTACACCCAGGATGAACCGGTGACCGTCCAGATAGAGGTCTGGGAGAAAAACCGGCTTGGCGTCGACCGGCCATGTGACATCAGCCGGGGTACCGGCGACCAGCTGGCCGGCAAAACCATCACCCTGTTTTACGACCTGAAACGTGGGGAGTGGACCGGCGACGACTATCTGCGGGACGGCAACGGCTACGGCCATGCTTCCGGTTTTGAGGACGGCGACACAAATGACGGCGACTGCGAGATCTGGTTTGACATCTACCAGTGGGACGAAGGCGGCTGGTGGGGGACCGCCGACCGGCTGACCGGCTGGGAGAAAGAGCACGTTTACGGTCTCAACGCTTCACGGCAGTACTGTGGCGTGGACTTCAACGGCGACGGCATTCCCATCGAATGGGAGGACAAATACGGTTTTGACCCCTTGGCGGAGCAGAGCAAGGCTGACGAGGACCCCGACAATGATGGCCTTACCAATTACGAAGAATATCGCACCTCTCAGTGGCTCTCCGACCCTTATGCGCAGGACATCTTCATCGAGGTCGACGGCATGGAACCGAAGCGCCCCGGAGGCGAGCCCTACCTGTTCCCTGAAAAATCACAGCAACTCATGCTCAATCCCTTCGCCAGGCATAACATCACCGTGCACATCGACCAGGGTCTGATGGGCGGCGGCGGGGACCTCATCCCCTTCGACGAGGGTATGACTGGCACCGAGCTGCAGGCCGCACGGCTGAAGTATTTCCTCAGAGGCAACGAAAACTACTGGCGGCGCGGCGTATTCCATTATGCCCTCATCTGCCACCAGATGGAATGGTCGGGCAGACCTGCCGGCGGCCGGATGTGCTACATCGACATGCACACCATCGGCGGGCAGTACGTCCGTAACTGGGCTCCATTGTTCCGGGTGCAGGGCAGCGATTATTACACGGGCTTTGCCAGTGTGTTCATGCATGAGCTGGGACATACGCTGGCCCTCGGCTCATTTGAGGGGATAGACAACGAGAAAAGCCGGTTTCCCTGGAACAGGGAATACTGGGAGTGGGGACCCTACCGGAGCTGCATGAACTATCGCTACGTGTACAAGCTCGTCGACTACTCCGAGGGGGACGACGAGGAATATGACCAGGACGACTGGGAGACCATAGAGCTGCCGCGATTCACGCAGCCCGGCTGGTGATTCTGATGCATCGCTGGACCGTCTTCGTCTGCATGGTGATGCTCGTCGTGACAGCCGTGTCGGGCTGCCTCGACGGGGATCCGGGTCCCATCCCGGATACCTGGACGATCACGGTAACCTATGCCGGCGAGTATACAGCGACGCAAAATATCACCGTGCGGCATGACCCTGATAAAACGGATACCGACGGCGACGGCATATCAGACTACGACGAATGGTTTTCGGGCGGCGGTTCCGGCACCCCGACAAACGCCTCGAACCCGGATACCGACGGCGACGGCATCCCCGACGGCCTTGAGGTGGAGTGGGGCACCGACCCAACCGACTGGCGGCACGACGTCGACCACGACAACGGCAACTGGCAGGGCGACTACCAGGAGCTCATGTTTTACCGGCGGCACAATATTTCGAACGAGACCAGCCTGCAGTTTCTGCAGACGGACGACGTGGACGGCGACGGCGTCAGAGACGGTTTCGACATCGACCCGCTGAAAGACCTAGCCGTTACTGTCACCATCGACGCCATCATGATAACCTCGGACATGGACGAAAGCGACGGCCGCTACGAAATCCAGTTCCAGCTGGTCACCGACGCCACCGCTATCTCGGGCGGCGAAGAAACCGGGAGATATACTGTCATCCGGGGAGAGAACAACACCATCAACTACGAGTTCGCAGCCGACCTCAGCGACACGGGAACCCCCGGCGAGTACAACAACAGCATCACGCTCACCGTCATCGACCACGACGACATCATTGGAGAGCGAAAGCCGGGGGAGGCGGTCACCGGCGACGGATTCCCCGAGATGGACTTCGTCCGGATAGACGGCAACGGCAGCTACATTAACGACCGGTTTGACGTGCGTTCCGACTGCCACAGCTATACATTGCACGGCGCGGACGGCATCATCTGGCTTACCATCGAGGATGCCAGCGAACCCTACAGCTAGTGTCTTGACAATTTAGTTTTTAGACAACATTTACATACTCCTTCGGTATCA
>CAZQNC010000132.1:0-2977 GCA_964594625.1 uncultured Thermoplasmatales archaeon
GCCGTGTAGAACTGGTAGTAGCCGGAGCCGTTCGGCGCCGTGAACGCATATTGCCAGTCATCCGCTTCGGTGGTGTTGGCGTTGAGCCACATCCAGTCGGTGAAGGAATGATTGTACCGGGCATACCGGTACCACAACGTGACATTGGAGGCACCGGACGCGCATTCGTTGTCCGGCAAATCAACCACGGAGCCGTGTATCAGCAATGGATTGCTCTCGGTCACATTCTGACAGTATGGGTCAGGCTGCTCAACCGTGGAAACCGGCGCCATGTTGTCCACATAAAACACCACGGTATAGGTAGCGGTGTTGCCCAGATTGTCGACAGCGGTGATGTTCATGTAATGCGTGCAGTTGTCCGCGAACACGTCAGCCGGATCCGGCATCACATGCGCCCATTCACCCATGTGTTCCACATAGTCCGAGACATTGTATATCTCCACTCCCTGATATTCAACGGTGACGGTCAGGTTCACCGAGCCAACGATACATGGCTCCGTCCCATTGTCGGTCGCGTTTATCCACACGGACGTATGATTGGTGACATAGACCTGGCTGGTGCTGCCGGTCAGCCTGATGTCGTCCAAGTACCAGCCTGCATACTCGACCACGGTGGTGGCATACAGGTTGAACGATATTTCCACGTTGGACATGCCAGCGTAGGCAGACAGGTCAATCTCATGATATTCCCAGCTCGTCGGGTTGTAGGTACCCTGATAGAACTCCTGGTTACCGTTGACGGTCACGGTACAGTAGTCAAAGCTGCCGAAGACATCCATCCAGCTGTAAAAGCTGAGGGTGGCCGGGCCATCGGAGAGATCAAAGGTCTGGTTGAGGGTGCTCGTCCCGCCGGCATTGGTGTAATCATCATACAGAACGGTACCCCATAACCCGTCGCCAGAGTATGCAGATGGTGGCGGCGTATGGGTGCCAACATAGTTGGAAACATCATAGCTGTCAGTCCATTCCCAATCACCGGTTGGATCCCATGTTGCACCAGGCAGCCACCCGCCGTCATCTGCTTCAAGATCGGTGAAATAACTGATGAACGGTGATGACACCGTGCCATAGGATGGCGATCCCACGGTGACATTGATATCGGGTGCAACGTTGTCAACATACACTGTCTGGTTGTGCCAGGCCGTGTTCCCCAGGTCATCTATCGCGGTGACGTTGAGCCAGTGGACACAGTCCTCGGGAATGGTGAAATTGATCATCGCGGTGCCACTGCTCACGTTGTCATAATAATAGGTATGTATCTCGCCGTCAAGATAGTACACGTCCACGGTCAGGTTCACCGAGCCAACGATGCAGGGTGCAGTGCCGTTGTCCGTGGCGTTCACCCAGATTGGCGTTTGGCTGGTGACGAAGCGGTCATAGTATTCGGTCTTGAAGGCAAGGTCATGGGTTGTTCCGGTGCTGAGAGCGCCATCCGTATATGGATTGCTGTCAGAGTATGCAAATTCCGTGTACATGTGGCTAGCTGAGTCAACGGTGAGGTGATATTGTTCACCTGGATTGACCGATATCGGAGCGTCGAAATGGAACTGCGTCCAGGCCCCCGGGTTGTTCACCACGATCATGGTGCTGTTGCTCCCGAGAAGTGTACCGCTGCCGTCCCTGACCTCAATGATGACAGTGTCCCCCATGCCATTAGTTGTAACATATAACTGGAGGGCATCGAGATGGTCAACGTATGGGACGAAACTCTGGGTGGCAGGCAGAGACGGAGAGGAATATATCGAATCATTGTACTCCGATTGATTGACATCAACTTGTTTTCCGACGAGGTGCAACGGTTCCCCGTATTCCTTTGTGATATCGGGCGGCGTGTCGTCCACGTAATGTGTCTGGTTGGTGATGTTTTCATTGTTGCCGGCGTGGTCGACGCTGTAGAACTCGAGATAGTGGACGCATTCCTCGCAGAACTGGATGGGACCGAAGTCCACGCTGGCGTTGTAGTAGACATACCAGTAACCGGTACCGTTGTACGTAATATTGTCGTTGCCGCAATATGGGTCAGTATCATTAGCGGGATGCCACATGCCATCGTGCCAGATGCGGTAATAGGTGGCGTTGACACCTGAGCCGTTGACGTTGTCGGTGGCGTTGAG
This sequence comes from uncultured Thermoplasmatales archaeon, assembly GCA_964594625.1. Taxonomy (GTDB): domain Archaea; phylum Thermoplasmatota; class E2; order UBA202; family DSCA01; genus CAZESS01. The sequence goes on from CAZQNC010000132.1 coordinate 2,115, forward strand.
CCATATCTTCGTCGATGTGGACACCCAGGTGCCGTTGTCATACTGCGGATACCCGATGGTTTTGTTGGTCTCCGGGGGTGCGATGTCCTGCAGCGGGGCGTATATGCTGTTGAACGAGGTTATGTTGACCCCGATGAGGTTGGCAGTTGTGTCCAGGGTCCGGGTGCCGTTCCATCCGTCGATGTGCCAGCCGTCCATGCCGCCGCTGCCGGTGTACTGCCAGATGAGGAGAGTGTCCTCGTTGACGGTGACGTTGCTTTCGTTGTACCAGATGTACAGGTAGACCCAGTCCTCGCCGGTGATGTTGAGATAGTGGCTGATGTTTTTGAAGCCAGATGGCTCCAGGGGCGGCTCGTCGACGCCGCGGACGCTGAAGTTGCCGTGGTAGGTGAAGCTCGCGGTGGTGGTGTAGGAGGAGAAGGTGTTGTTGGTGAAGACGTTGTCGGGACTGCCGGTGACGGTGATGCCCCAGGCGGTGTTGTCGGTGAACGTGTTGTTCCGTATGATGTGGCCCGATGCGTTGAGCAGATACAGCCCGTAGATGCTGTCGTGGAGGGTGTTGTTGATGACGGAAACCGCCGGGGTGCTGCCAGTGATGAATATGCTGCGGTTGCAGGAGATGTCGTTGTCGGTGAGCATAACGCCGTCGAATACAACGTTTGACGTGCCGTCAACGGCTATCGCGTTGTCTTCCATGGCGAGGGCAATCCCGTCGGCGTCACCCTGCGCGGAGATGGTCAGATTGTGGACGGTCAGGAGACCGATGGAAGCGTTTGATGCATTGGTGACATCCTTGCCGTTGTATTGGTAGGCGATGGCGACGCCGTCGGCGTCGGTGCCGTTGGTGGTTATCGTGCCGTTGG
>CAZQNC010000133.1:0-2942 GCA_964594625.1 uncultured Thermoplasmatales archaeon
GAGCCTTCTTCTCGCTCGTAGACGGCGATGCCCTGGTTGGGGCCGCCGACGGCCTGCCAGTTGGTGATGGTCCGGTCGTATATCTGTTTCACCTCTGCGGAGCTCAGCCCTTCGACGCCGGCATCGTAGATGTCCTTGCTCACGACGATGGCAACGCCATCAGCCGCGATTGCGTTATCCGTAAAGTCAACGTCCGGGTATTCGTCTCGTTCGCTCTGCTTGATTTCTCTGGAGGCACAGCCGATGTGTAGCTGTCCCTGGCCGAGCATGTCGATGCCGCCGCCGGATCCGACGGGCGGGGCGCCGACCTGCACCTGGATGTCGTCGTGTTCATCGTTGAATATCTCCGCGCATCGGTCGGCGATGGGGAAGACCGTGGATGAGCCGTTTACCTTGACGGTTTCCACGTCGTCTCCTTCCAGACAGCCGGCGAATGCTGTTGTCAGCATCGTCAGCGCTACAATCGCTATCGCTACTTTTCCTATTTTGTTTCGGGTTTTTTCCCACATGAGTGAGTCACCACGTCCCATAAAAGTTTCCCGCATATATATCTTGTCGCCATAAAATATTTATTAGTATATTAAATATATATTTATATATATATTTTATGGATGTTGCTGTATTTGTGCGCGGCTCCGGCAACTGCCTCTGTAAAAATCGGTCAGCCCGGCCAACATGCCGCTTTCCTTTTGCTATACCAACGTTACAATACCTCACCATATATCTCTATATCATCAGCGTGATATTGACACATCCACGCCTCACGTCGCCCGAGAACGGCGGGATACGTATATAATAATATATACATTTTACCAGTATATCTATTTAACAATAAAAGTATAGAAAATTTAAAAAATGGCTTTCCGTTGCAGGTGCATGGAAACACGAAAGGTCCAGGTCACCGGCGGCGCCTCCTTCATCGTATCACTGCCCAAAAGCTGGGCCCGCGCCCAGCAGATCCAAAAAAACGACCAGGTCGGCGTCATCCCCCGACAGGACGGCACCCTGCTCATCACCACCAAGATATCCGGGGAACAGGCCCAGCGAACCAAGGAATTCGACGTCAGCAGCATCGACGACACCACCTGCCTCTTCCGGATGCTCCTCGGCGCCTACATCAGGGGCTACAACGTCTTCGTCGTCACCTCAGACAAGCGCATCTCGCCCTCGGTCCGGGAGACGCTCCGGGCCTTCATACGCGACGCCATCGGCCTCGAAATCATCGAAGAAACCTCGACGTCGCTGACCATCAAGGACCTGCTCGACCCCGCCGAGATGCCGTTCGACAAGGCCATCAAGCGCATCACCTCCCTCGTCGTCAACATGCACAAGGACGCCCTCTTCGCGCTTTCCTACGGCGACGAGGAGATGTCCAGAGACGTCATCGCCCGGGACACGGACGTCGACCGGCTGCACTGGCTCATCTCCCGGCAGTACAACGTGGTCTCCCGCGACGTGCTGCTGGCGGACACGCTCGGCTTTGATACAGAGCACGGCGCCAACTACTCGCTTATCAGCCGGACCATCGAGCGCATCGGCGACCACGCGGTGACCATCGCCACCAACAACCTCACGCTCGTGGACGAAGACCTGGAGCCAAAGGCCATCGACACCATCACCACCGCCGGCAACGTCGCCCTGGACATGTTCTCCGAGAGCATCGAGGCGTTTTTCAAAAAGGACATCGCCGCCGCGAACAAAAACATCGAATCGGTGGACCAGCTCACCACCATGTGCGAGGACATCGAGGCCATCGCCCTCCAGAAGCAGGGCGCCGTGGCCGTGTCCATCGGCTACGTCGGCGAGAGCATCCGCCGGGTCGGCGAGTATGCAGCAGACCTGGGCGAATACGTCATCAACTACCTGGTCGAGGAATAGCTACGGCGCCACGATACGGCGCACATCCCCGGAGGTACCGGTTGGCCCAAGCGCGGTGCTGCTCAGCACATAGAGCTCACCGTTTTCATCCTGGCCGAACCCGAGCAGGTAGCGGTTGAACGCCGATGCCGGCTCCAGCGGAAAACGCTCCCAGCGGCCGGGCTCCCGCTCCTCGAGATAGAACAGCGAGCCGCTCGGCGGATAAAAGCTGCTGCTCCAGTCGCCGAACACGTAGGTGCCATACAGGTCGGGAAGCTCGCTCCCGCGATACACGTAGCCGCCGGTGACGCTCCTGCCGACCTCGTGACTGTACTCGTGGATGGGCATTTCAAGCTCGGAGATGTTGATGCCGAGCTCGTCCGCCAGCTCCTCGTCGTACATGTGGGTGCCCTCCATGATGCGCCAGCCGTAGTTGCCGCCTTTTTCCACGATGTCGACCTCCTCCCACTTGTCCTGGCCGACGTCGGCGAGGAAGAGGTCCCCCGTCCCGGGGTCAAAGGAAAAACGCCAGGGGTTGCGCAGCCCGTAGGCGTATATCTCGTCTCTGCCCGGCTCGCCGACGAAAGGATTGTCGTCCGGCACCTCGTAGGGCTCATCGCCGTCGACGCCGACGAGGCCATCGCGGACATGCTGTCCCAGCACATCGCGTCACTGCATGACTCCATCACCACCTGTGCGGCCTTCGACGGCGAGGAAGCCATCACCCGGTATCGAATGCTGCTCGGCAGGGACAGCCCGCCGGACCTAGTACTGATGGACCTCCGGTTTCCCGGCAGCGGCAGCACCCTGGACGGCGTTGCCGCCGCCCAGCGGATACTGGAGATCGACCCCGACGCCGCCATTTACGGCTATACAAGCTGGTGCAACACGGTCTGGGAGCAGCGGCTGCGCGAGGCCGGCGTCCGGGACGTCATCGACAAAACGACGCCGCTGCCCAAGCTCATGCAAAAAATCAGCGATATTTTGACCGCGTAACCCGGCCGGCTACGGGCAGGGGAGCCGCAGAACCACGACGGTGCCCTGCGGCATGTTATCCTCGATGTCGACGGAGCCGCCGTAGCGCT
>CAZQNC010000134.1:0-2818 GCA_964594625.1 uncultured Thermoplasmatales archaeon
TGATGGGACGGATGGCGTCGATGGCGTTTTTCACCTGCTCGTCGATGGGGGTGAACGCGTCGACATGGATGCCGGCCTCGTCCAGGGCTCGCTCGATGCGGTCCTTGGGATGCGGCATGTTGGTCTGCGGGTTCATCGAGTTACGGGCGATGATGTCGACGAGCTTGTGGTACTTGCGCTCCCGCATCGCCCGGCGCTGCGCCGTGGTGAGCTGGATGTCGCCGTGCTCCAAGATGGCTTCGGCCACGTGCTCCAGGTCGGTGGTGTCGAAGGCCTCGGTGAGCGCTTCCTCTGACGCCTTGGTGCCCTTGTTGGCATCCTTGAAAATGTGGTCGGCGGCCAGATGCTCGGTGACGGTGATGTCCCTGCCGTCCACATATTCCTCCGCCGCCTTGGGGTCGATGAGAATCTCGAAATGCATGCCTTTTCGCTCGTAGCGGGCGATGACTGCCTCATCAAGGGATACCATTAGTCCTCGACCTCGACTGCCGACGTGAAGTATGCTTCGCTGTCCTCGTCGGGCAATATATGGAATTCCTCGTCGGTGGTCACGATGCCGATCTCGACGCCGGTTTTTTCAAGTGACTGCTCGGTGGCCTGGTAGAGCGCGTTGATGCCCAGCTCGATGGCTTCGTCCTGGCCGAGCGGCTCGTAGTGTTCCTCCAGGTATTCGACGGCTGCCTCGCGGCCGTTGCCCTCGGCGGTGGCCTTGTACTCCATCATCGCCCCGGAGGGGTCGGTGACGAAGAGACGGGGGCCGTTGGCATCGTCGACGCCGCCGATGAGAAACGCCGTCCCGAACGGGCGGACGCCGCCATACTGCGTGTAGGTCTGCTTGAAGTCACAGATGTTTTTCACCAGGGTTTTGACCTGTATTTTTTCGTCGTAGGTGATACGGTTGACCTGCGCTTCCACGCGCGCCCGGTCCACCAGCACGCGGGCGTCCGCCACCAGTCCCGAGGTGGCGCAGCCGACGTGTTCGTCGATGCGAAAGATTTTTTCTATCGAGGACTGTTCGACCAGCTGCGAGGTCACGCGCCGGTCGACGAGCAGCACCACGCCGTCCTCGTATTTGAGGCCCACCGTTGTCGTGCCGCGTTTGACCGCTTCACGTGCATATTCTACCTGAAAGAGTCTGCCGTCGGGCGAAAATACGGTGATCGCCCTGTCGTACGCCATTTGCGGTTTCATATTTCTCTCCTGTTGAAACTTTAGCAAGTAATAAATCGTCTAATATATAATTTGTGCCGGGCTGAAAGAGCAGGGAAGAGGGAGAAGGGGCTGGTTTTTAGCAGGAGCTGTGCTCGATGGCGTCGTTGGGGCAGGATTCGACGCAGAGGCAGCATTCGATGCAGTCGTCGACCCGCGGCGCCACCGCCTTGCCGTCCTCGAGCTCGTAGACGTCGACCGGGCAGTCTTCGACACATTTTCCGGTGCCGTCGCACTTGTCGTAGTCTACCTTAATCGTCATGTCTCCAGAGGAGGAGGTAAATTCTTTTATCATACAGTGTCCGTATCCAGCGTTGTTTTATAAGTTTTGTTATGCCGGATTACCCGGGGCAGCATCCGCTGTAGCCGCAGTCGAACGGGTTCAGCAACGTCAGGAAGAACTCCATGGCCCGGAACGGCAGCGATATCAGCCGGGCGAACAACGTCACAGGCATGAGCGCGATGCGCAATGGCAGGCCGACGAACAATCCCATGGCCATCCGGAAGGGCAGCAGCAACAGCCGGAACGGGATGGAGAGCAGCTTCACCGGCATCATCAGCAGCTTGAAGAAGATATGCATAGCTAGCTTCACCGGCATCATCAGTCCCTTAACCAGGATGTAGGCCAGCCATTTCAACGGCAAAAGCAGACCTGTCGGCGCTTCCCCGTCTCCGTTGAGCGCCGCCTGGAGCTCCTGGCTGCTCATGGACTGCAGTTGCTCCCGGAGTTCAGCCAGCTGCTCCTCGACGTACTGTTCCCGTGTCTCACGGGCGGTGTCATATTCGAGGGCGTGGACGGCGGGCAGCATCGCGAACAGGAAGACGATCAGCAGGCTGCCGAGAACGATTTTTGTTTTCATTGTTTTGCCTCCAGAATATAACCGGGTTTTTGTATTAAAACATATTGTCCCTGGTCGCCCTTCCGTCAACGGAACGCCAACATTTATGTACCACGGGGACATAAAACGGCGTGAGAATATGACCGCGGTCGAGCTTCGCTTCACCATCGAAAAAGTCAACGGTATGGGAGACGGCACCATGGAGGTGGTGGCCACGGGGACCGCACCGGAGGAAGCCGTCCAGCCGCAGGGCGGCGACCAGCCCAACTTTACCGTGATGGGCAACGTCCCGCCCGGCATGCGGGGCATGCTGGAAAACATGGGCGACATGTTCCGTAATCAGCAGAAGCCGATGATAAAGTTCCGGCTCACCCGGGAGGAATACGAGCGGGGCGACTGGAAGGTCGGCAACCTGCTCAGGGTCAAGGTCGTCGAGGAAGCAGAATAGCACTCCCACGATTTTTTTTTTGCGGTGTCGTGCAGAAAAAGTTACTGGTTTTTGCCGTAGACGCCGGCAAAGGCGCCGGCGGCGCTCCCGGCTACGGCGCTTGCGACACCCGAGGGAACGTCCATGACACCGGTGGCTATACCCGCTATGGCCCCGGTAACGATGGCGACGGCGACAGCGATGGCGAGATATCGTTTGTTCATCATTGTTGTATGGTCCTCCAGCCGGCAGGAAGAGAAAGCGGTTATTAAATGTTTTGGGCCAGCGAAATGGGCCCACGGGGGTTCGAACCCCGGACCTCCGCCGTGTGAAGGCGACGTCA
>CAZQNC010000135.1:0-2813 GCA_964594625.1 uncultured Thermoplasmatales archaeon
TCGACGACGTATCGGTGAAAAACTACGTGGACGGCAGATGGCGGGACTACGAGGTAAACGTAGTGTGATGCAAGAGGCCAGATATACGGAACCCCCATTTCAGGGGAGATATGCCATTCCAATTAAAGAAAACCGGGGGATTTATAACAAAATCATCTTTCTATCGCATGGATTTGTCCGAGGAGCAAAAAGCACGGATATATTTTGAGGTGCTTCTTTCAGAGAAAACACGATTAGAAAATGAAATCAGATGGCGTGAAAATATTCAGTTAATCCTAATCGCTGCAGCAGTATCGGCTCTTGGAGTTTTGATTGTAATGTTAAATTTTTTAAGGTGGGAGATGGCCTTTACTCTTCTCGGTATGGTATCAGGCGGAGGGCTCATTGTTGTACTTTATCTTATGCATCGTGACAATATAAAAGAGAAAAACAATATTAAAAATCTGTATAACCGTTATATTTATGCATTAGACAAAATGGCTCAACCTAGCTTTGACTTTTTCCAGAACAGAAGGGAATATATCAAGCTACGGAAATTAGAATTAGATATAAAAGAAGGTAAAGAAATTATAAATATAGTAGAAGAGGTTAAAGCACATATCCGGGAGCTTTACAGGGAAGAATTTCAATAAAAAAATATGCGAGGGGCCGGATTCGAACCGACGAACCACTGCTGGAACAGATCTTGAGTCTGTCGCCGTTGGCCTGGCTTGGCTACCCTCGCAGACGGGGTGAAAAAAGCACAGGGGTATTTTAAGCGTTTCTCTCCAGCATGCTTTAGATGCCCACCCGGGTGCGCAGCGCCTCGTATCCGGCCTGCTCGATGGACGCGGCGACGGACGCCTGCAGCTCTTCGCCCGGCGTCAATGCGACCATGAACCCGCCGAGGCCGCCGCCGGTCATCTTGGCGCCCGGGGCGCCCTGCTCGCGGGCGAGGTCGACGAGCTCGTCGAGCTCCGGCGATGATACCTCTATCTGCTGGAGCAGCTCGTGGTTTTGGTTCATGTACCGGCCGACCGCCTGCCAGTCCATCTGCAGCAGTGCGTTGCGTGCCTCGCGGGCCAGCTCGTCTGCCTGCCGGAAAATTTCTTTGTATCTGTCTGGCTGCTGTTCCCGGCGTTCGCGGACGCCGGCCACGGCCTGCTTGGTGTCGGCGACGATGCCCGTGTTGCCCATGACGATGTCGACGGGCTCGTCCAGGGTGAGCCGTTCCATGTCGCCGGACTGGAACCAGACCAGGCCGCCGTAGGTGGCGACGGTGTTGTCCAGGCCCGACGGGGTGCCGTGGTAGCCCCGCTCCCCCTCGTAGGCGACGTGGTTGATGTCCTCAATGCCGAGGCCCATGTCGTATTCGTCGTTGATGCCCCTCGCTATTGCGGCGCAGCTGGCGGCGCTGGCCCCGATGCCGGATGCCGCCTTCAAATCGCCGTTGAGCCATATTTCATGGTCGGGGCTGACGTCCATGGCCTGGAAGATGTACCGGAGGGAGTCCTGCTGCTGGTCTTTCTTGTTTTCCTTGTATCCCGGCGTGGCCATGCGTTCGTCGTGGAGCACCATGCCCGGCGGGCTTTCCGTGACCCTGGCGGTGGTGGTTTTGTCGATGGCCGACGCGATGGCGGGGACGTCGTAGACCACGAAGTGCTCGTTGAACAAAATGACTTTGCCGTAGCCGTAGCCTTCTCCCATACCCCCCTATTTGCTTCTGCTATTAATGATTTTTGACCCATAGAAATTTAAACGAATGTGGCATAAACGTCTATGAGCCAGGCGAAGCTGATCAACGACGTCACCGATTTGGTGTGGCTGATGCGGGCGTTTGACTCCGACGCGAAGCGAGCGGTCTTCGAAAAGGTCTGTGAAGGCTGGACGATCATGGAGGAAATCGAGGAGGAATACGGCGAGGCGGGAAGGGAGGCCCTCCAGTTTTTTGAAAAAGTCAAGCTCGTGGAGACCCGGTGGGAGATGGACGAGGGCACAGCCAAAAAACAGTACCATGCGTTTTATTCGTCCTTCCACATCAAGGTTATCTCCTCGGTTGACATGCTCCAGGACGTGTTTTCCATCGCCCTGATGGACGAGGAAACGTTCAGTGACATCGAGCAGCGCATATACGACTTCATCGACGACGGCGAGCTCGGCCGCGAAGCCGAGCGCGAGTTTGATTTCAGCTCCATCCAGATGAAGTCAATCGTGAAACGCTCCGCCATCCTCGAGTACAAGGGCATGAACATCCAGCGGGTCGACGAAGAAAAATAAACATTAATATAGCGCTGGCACCTTCTAGCATTGATGCCTTCGCTGGCTGAGGCGTTGATGGATGCCGTACCGGTGGGTTTTTTTGCCGTCCGGGACGACCGGCTGCTGCTGCTCAACCGGCACATGCAGGAGCTCCAGCCGGTTGCCCTGGGCCCATTGTTCACCGACATTGTCGGGGAGTTTTCCAGCCAGCTGGCCCGGCAGGATGTCGAGGTGCAATATGAGCCCGTCGACGTCACGGTGCAGGGCAACGAGCTCACCCGTGAAATGTTTGTCAACGTCATCGGCAACGCCATCGTGCATGCGGACGCCGACATCATCACCATCACCGGCCGGATATCCCCCGAGCACGTGAGCATATATATCGCCGACGACGGCCGGGGCATTCCGGAGGCCATCAAAAAAGATATTTTTTCCCGGAGGGTCAAGGGCAGCCGGAGCACCGGCAGCGGCCTCGGCCTCCACCTGGTCAAGGCCATCGTGGACAGCCAGGGCGGCAGCGTCAGGGTGGACAGCCAGCCGGGCGAGGGCACCACGTTTGTCATCCATCTCAAAAA
>CAZQNC010000136.1:0-2797 GCA_964594625.1 uncultured Thermoplasmatales archaeon
ATCGAAAAAGCCAACTACCACAAGATCGTCATCATGACCGACGCCGACGTCGACGGCGCCCACATCCGCACATTGCTGCTCACCTTTTTCTTCCGGTACATGCAGGACCTCATCGACAAGGGATACGTCTACATCGCGCAGCCCCCGTTGTACCGCATCAAGAAAGGGCGGAGCGTGCAGTATGCCTACAGCGAAAAAGAAAAACGGGAGCTGGCCGCCAGGAACGCGTCCATCCAGCGGTACAAGGGCCTCGGCGAGATGAACCCCGACCAGCTGTGGGAGACCACCATGAACCCGGAGCGGCGCATCCTGAAGCGCGTCACCGTGGAAGACGCCGTCCGGGCCGACGAATTGTTCACCATCCTCATGGGCGACCAGGTGGCCCCCCGCCGCCAGTTCATCCAGGAGCATGCACAGGAGGTGGCCAACCTTGACATCTGACGACGAAGGCAGCACCGTCATCCCGCTGCCCATCGAAAAGGAGATGCGGCAGTCATACATGGACTACTCGATGAGCGTCATCGTGGGCCGTGCATTGCCGGATGTCCGCGACGGTCTCAAGCCGGTGCACCGCCGCATCCTGTACGCGTTGAACGACATGGGGCTCCGGTACAACAAGGCCCACCGGAAGTCGGCGCGCGCCGTGGGAGAAGTACTCGGCAAATATCATCCGCACGGCGACACGGCCGTCTACGACGCCATGGTGCGCATGGCGCAGGAGTTCTCGCTTCGCTATCCCCTGGTGGACGGCCAGGGCAACTTTGGCTCCATCGACGGCGACTCGCCGGCGGCGATGCGGTACACCGAGGTCCGGATGGAGCGGCTGAGCGAGGAGATGCTCCGGGACATCGACAAGGAAACCGTGGAATGGCGGGACAACTTCGACGGCTCCCTCCAGGAGCCCGTGATACTGCCGGCGGTGCTGCCCAACCTGCTGGTCAACGGCACGTCCGGCATCGCCGTGGGCATGGCCACCAACATGCCGCCCCACAACCTCAACGAGGTCGTCGACGCGCTGCAGGCGTACATGGACGACCCCGACGTCGAGGTCACCGACCTCATGGACCATATGCAGGGCCCCGATTTTCCCACGGCGGGCATCATCTACGGCCGGCAGGGCATCCTCGACGCCTACAAGACGGGCAAGGGAAAGGTCAAGGTGCGCGCCCGCACCCATTTCGAGGAAGACCACGTCATCGTCACCGAGCTTCCCTATCAGACAAACAAGTCGTCGCTGCTCCAAAAAATCGCCAAGCTGGTCAAGCAGGGCGGCATCGAGGGCATCTCCGACCTCCGCGACGAATCAGACCGGAGCGGCATCCGGGTGGTCATCAAGCTCAAGCGGGACGCGATACCCGAGGTGGTGCGCAACCAGCTGTTCAAGCACACCGGCCTCGAAACCACCTTCGGCATCTCCAACATCGCGCTCGTCGACGGGCAGCCGAAGCGGCTCACGCTCAAAGAGCTCCTGCAGGCCTATCTCGACCACCGGCGGGACATCATCGAACGCCGGACGAGGTACGACCTGGACAAGGCCCGGGAGCGCAAGCACATCCTCGACGGCCTCATCGTCGCCCTGGACAACATCGACGACGTCATCGACCGCATCCGCTCCTCTGAGGACGCGTCGGCAGCCGCTGAAGCATTACAGGCAACGTACGAGCTCTCCGAGGTACAGGTCAAGGAAATCCTGTCCATGCGCCTGCAGTCGCTCACCTCCATGGAAACCGAGTCGCTCCGCAGCGAACGGGAGGCAAAAGAAAAAGAAATCGCGGCGCTGGAAAAAATCCTGTCCAGCCCGACGGAAATCGACCGCATCATCCGCGAGGAGCTCGAGCAGCTCCGCGACCGCTACGGCGACGAACGGCGCACCGAGATCATCGACGCGGCCATCGAGATGGAAGCCGAGGACCTCATCCCCGAGGAAGACGTGGTCATCATGGTGACCAGCCAGGGCTACATCAAGCGCCTGTCCCTCGAGGAATACCGGTCGCAGCACCGCGGCGGCAAAGGTCTGGTCGGCATGAAGATGAAAGAGAACGACGCGATCAGCGAGGTGCTCATCTCGTCCACGCACGACCACGTGCTCATATTCTCTGACAGAGGCAAGGTCTACGCGGTCAAGGGCTACAAGATACCCGCCGGCGGCCGCTACTCGAAGGGCCGCGCCGTGGTCAACGTCATCCCCATCGAGGGTGACATCCGGGCCATCCTCTCCGTCAGCGACTTCTCGGAGGGAGCCCTGCTGTTCTGCACCCGCAACGGCCGCGTCAAGAAAACCAGGCTGTCCCGCTACCAGCACATCCTCTCAACGGGCATCCGGGCCATCAAGCTCAACGAGGACGACGAGCTCATGACCGTCAAGCGCCTCCAGGGCGGCGAAAAAGTCGTTGTCGCCTCGGCGCAGGGCAACGCCGCCGTCTTCGACGAAAAAGAGGCACGGGCGATGGGCCGGGTGACCGCCGGCGTCATCGGCATGCGCCTCAACAAGGATGACCACGTCGTCGACATGGAAGTAGCGACGGGCCACGACATCCTGACGGTGACGGAAAACGGCTACGGGAAGCGCACCCTGCTCGACAGATACCGTTTTACCCGGCGGGGTGCCAAGGGTGTCCGCACCATCATCACCAACGAGCGGAACGGCAACGTCGTGGCCATCCGGGAGGTCACCGACGACGACGAGCTCATGCTGTCCAGCCGCGAGGGCATGATGGTCCGCATTCCTGCCCGGGATATCAGCCGGCAGAGCCGCAACACCATGGGCGTCACCCTCATGAACCTCGAGGAGGACGAC
>CAZQNC010000137.1:0-2727 GCA_964594625.1 uncultured Thermoplasmatales archaeon
ATGATTTATTATTTCCCCGGCTCTGCCTTGAACCGTTTAGCCAGCGCTTCGGCGTCAAGCGTGTTGATGACATCGCCTTTTTCAAGCCAGCCACGCCGGGCCACCGCAACGCCCAGTTCATAGTAGCGGAGATGACTGGCGCGATGCGCGTCGGTGCCGATGGACAGCATGACCCCTTGCTCTTTGGCCCGCCGGGCGTGGGCATCGTTGAGGTCCAGGCGCTCCGGGTACGCGTTGATTTCCATGACGACGTTGTTGTCGGCGGCGGCCTGCAGCACCGCCTCCATGTCAACGCTGACGGGCTCCCGTTTCTGGAGCCGCCGGCAGGTGGGGTGGGGGATGATGTCCACCGCGGGATGCATGATGGCCGTGATGAGACGCTCGGTCATCTCCGCCTCGTCCATCCGGAAGGCGGAGTGGACACCGGCAAGGACGACGTCCACCTGGCCGAAAATCTCGCTGCCCACATCCAGGCTGCCGTCCTTCATGATGTTGGCTTCCACGCCGTGGAAGATACGGATGTCGTCGATTGTGTCCCGGGCGGCCTGTATCTCCTCCGCCTGCTCCGCCACCATGTCGGCGTCCATGCCGCCGGCGATGCGCAACGAGCCGACATGGTCGGTTATCGCGATGTACTCGTGGCCGAGCTTTCGGGCCGCTTTCGCCATCTCCTCGACGCTGTCTGAGCCGTCGCTCCACGTGGTATGCATCTGCAGGTCGCCTTTGACGTCCTTCAGCGTGACGAGACCGGGCAGCGTATCCTTTTCCGCGGCGTCGACCTCTCCCCGGTTTTCCCTGAGCTCCGGGGGAATCCAGGCCAGGCCGAGCGCCCCGTAGACCGCCTCCTCTGTCTCCCCGGCCACCTGCCGGTCGCCGTCGAACAGGCCGTACTCGTTGAGCTTGTAGCCCTGCCGGATGGCCCGCTGCCGCATGGCGATGTTGTGGTCCCGGCTGCCCGTAAAATACTGGAGGGCGGAGCCGAAGCTCCCGGCGCCGACGATGCGCAGGTCGACCTGGAGGCCGCCCTGCAACCGGACCGAGGATTTGGTGTCCCCCTGCACCAGTATCTTTTCGACGCGGTCCATGCCCGTGAACACCCCCATGATGTCGTCGCTGTCGGCCACCGCCAGGATGTCCACGTCCCCGATGGTCTCCTTCCGCCGGCGGAGCGACCCCGCCACCGCTATCCGGCTGACATGCGGCTCCAGCATCATGACGATGTCGTCGGCCTCCGGCAGCGCGAAGCCGAGCAGGAAGCGGTCGTGGCTCTGCCGGGCGAACGCGATGCCGTCCAGGATGTTCTGCTCGGTTTTCGCGCCGAATCCCTTGAGCCCGCGGATGTCGCCATTTCGGGCGGCCGCCTCCAGCTCGTCCAGGGTGGTGACATCCAGCCGGTCGTACAGTGTCTCGATGCGTCTGGGCCCCAGGCCTTCGACCGCCATGAGCTCCTGGATGTCCACCGGGGTTTCCTCCCGCAGCCGTTCAAGCGTCTCCACGGTGCCGGTCTCCAGGTATTCCTCGATTGTCTCGGCGATGCTCCTGCCCACGCCGGGGATGTCCCGCAGCTTTCCCTGCTCGTGGAGCTCCTCTATATCCGTTCCCAGGGATTCGACGTTCTGAGCCGCCCGGCGATACGCGCGGGGCTTGAAATCGACATCTTTCATCTCCAGGAGCTCGGCGATCTCATACAAAATCTCGGCCATCTCACGGTTTTTCATAGCGCCACGTGGACAAACCGGGAGGCATTAAAAAAACGTTGTCCCGGACATCGGAAACCATTTAACCCTCCGCCGGCTCACGTGATGATGCCCGAGCTGCCCAGCGTGGAAACCTTCAGACGATACGTGGCCGGGACGGCGCTGCATCAGCCCGTCGCCCGTGTCGACGTCATCGACGAATACATCCTGGACGAGACAACGCCGGAGCAGCTCAAAGACGCGTTCACCGGTCGATGCTTCCAGACGGCCCGGCGCCACGGAAAATACCTGTTCATATCGGCCGGCGGGCCCTGGCTTGTCATGCATTTCGGGATGACCGGACGGCCCGTGTACCTCAACGGCGGCGACGAAACGCCGGAGCACACCCGGCTGCTCATCCGCTTCGTAAACAACCGCCGGCTGGCCTTTGACTGCCAGCGCCGGCTGGGCCATATCGCCCTGACCACCGGGATGGCCGCCTTCGTCCAGCGTAAAAACCTGGGGCCGGACGCCGGCTCCATCACCTGGGAGCAGTTCCAGCGGCGGTTCCAGCCCAGGCGGGGCATGCTGAAGCCGGCGTTGATGGACCAGCACGCCGTGGCGGGCGTCGGAAACATCATCGCCGACGAAATCGTGTTCCAGACCAATCTCCACCCGGAAACAACCATTGACCGGCTGGACAGCGCCATGCTCCACGACGTCTACCGCGCGATGCGCGGCATCCTGCAGACCGCTGTCAGCCGCCGCATTTCCCAGGAGGCGCTCCCCGACAGCTATCTGGCCGTCCACCGGAACGAGGGGGAACCCTGCCCCCGGTGCGGGACATCGCTGCAGCATATCCGGGTTAGCGGCCGCTCCTCATATGTCTGCCCCCGGTGCCAGGAAAAACCGTAGCATACGAGGCTACCCGAGCAGCTCCAGGAATCCGTTTTCGTCGATGACCTCGATGTCGAGCTCCCTGGCCCGGTCCAGCTTGGAGCCCGGGTCGGCGCCGACGACGACGTAGTCAACCCTGCTGCTCACGCCGGAT
>CAZQNC010000138.1:0-2725 GCA_964594625.1 uncultured Thermoplasmatales archaeon
AGCGATTCATCCCTTGCCTAAAGGCAAGGGTTTTCTCGCTAGAATGAGCATAAGAAGGTAAACGACGTGTTTTTCGAGCGATTCTTCCCCGCCATCCGGCGCGGCGCCAGCGACAATCGGCGGCATGTGAAAAAAGCCGTCAGCTGGGCGCTCCGCCAGACAGGAAAACGGAATCCCGGGCTCAACCTGGCGGCGATAGCGGTCGTCGAAGACCTCGGGCAGCGGGACAGCCCGGCGGCACGATGGGTCGCCAGGGATGTACTGCGGGAGCTTACCAGCGAAAAGATACAGCAACGGCCCCGGCAGAGGTGACGCTATCCCCCGAGCTCGTCCATGAGCAGCCGGGCGGAGTCGGCGGCGCAGTTCACGGCAACGCCTTTCCCCTCGGTGGAGTCGCCAACCAGATAAAAATGTTTGAGCGGCGTTGCCACCGACGGCTTCGGGTTGTCGATGGTTTTCGCCACGGCGTCGAGATGCCATATCGACGGGTAGAGCGCCCATTCCAGCCTGCTCCGCCAGTCAGGGATGAGCCGTTCCAGGTTGGCGTCCAGCATGTTCCGCAGGCGCCGCAGGGTTGCAATGTCGCGGGCTTCCCCGGGCGTACAGATAACGTAGGCCTGCACCAGCATCCGGCCGGGCGGCGTCATCCCCGCCCGGGGATGCGACGGCTTGAAATCTATCATGCCCGCGGCATCGCCGCCTTCCACGCCGGCGTCGCGCTCGATGAACCCGTACGCCCTTCCCGTCAAGCGTTCGGGAACATCGGTGAGGGCGTACCAGGCGCAGAGGCTGCCCGTTCCCGTCAGCCCTTCAATGTAGCGGGCCCATTCCGGCGGAAAGACGTCCCGGGATACGATGGAAAAGGTGTCCTGCACCGGCAGGTTGCTCACCACCAGGTCGTAGTCATGCCGTTCATCCGCCATGACGCCGCATGCCTGGCCGTCCTCGACGACCACCTCCTGTATCTCCTGCGGGATGATACGGCCGCCGTGCCCGCGGAGCCAGCCCGCCATTTTTTCGGCGATGGCACCGATGCCGCCCACCGGGTAGGCGACGGGATGCGACCCCATGAGCTCCCGCTGCGCCCAGAACGTCTCGCCGGTCGAGATGCGCTGCAGGTCGTTGACCGTGGTGATAAGCCGGGGGAACAATTCCAGGGTGAGCCGCATCTTGCCCCGGCCGTACTTCTGGATGGTCTCCGACATGGGCACGTTTTCCAGCGCCTGTATGGTCCGCCGGCGGGAAAACAGCAGCTGCATGATACGGGGCAGCATCCTGACCTTGTCCCAGGTAGAAAGATACGGATAATCGACGGTGTCGCCGATGTAACCCAGCCGGGAGCCGATGAGCTCCTGCCCAACGCCCAGCGAAGAGAGCACCCGCATGGGCGCCGCGCTGTCACCGCCGCCCATCAGATGAAAGCCCAGGTCGAAGCGGTAGCCCTCCAGCATGCCGTCGAAGATGTCGTCCAGCGACGGCTCGGCGAACGGCACCGCCATGTCGAAGCGTGACAGCAGCCGGAGATATTCCTCCCTGGAAAGGCCGCCGTCGACGGTCATCGCCCGGCCGCCCACGTTTGCCTCTTTCTCGTACACGTCGATCGTATGGCCCTGCCGGCAAAGCAGCGCCGCCGCGGACAATCCCCCGATGCCAGCTCCGACGACCGCTGTCCGCATCTTACATCTCCGGCTGAAAGGGACGAACACCGGTCAACGGAATGAACGCAACATACCATACGACGGGGAGCACCGCAAGGCCGACGCCCGCGAGCACGCCGACCTGCCCCATCAGCATGACGGGCACCACGGCGTAGCGGAGAAACGAGGCACCAGCGATAAGCTTCCTGATACGTGAACGGTCAAATCGCCGCAGGCGGAGCAACCTAGCCTCGATAAACAGCACACCGGCCAGCATCACCGCCAGCAGCACCAGCTGCCACAGCTCATACGAGACATCATACATGAAGGGCACAAACACCAGGACAGCCGACGACAGGCGGATACCCAGGCCAAACACCTGAAACACGGGGGGAATCGACAGACGGCTGCCCCGCACCGAGACGCCGGCCACCCGCGCGAGATTCTCCACGCCCATCAATGGGTCATGGTCCGCGTCCTTGATGCCGCCCTCCACCGCGTTCATATGCAAGGTCTGATTGAACGTCAGCACGAACACCACCCAGGTCAGCAGCGTCGGCTGCGCAAAGGCCAGGGCGCCAAACAGAAACGTCGTGGCCATCGCCAGCGCCACAAACAGGTCGGAGCCCGCGATCTTTTTCCCAAACAGATTATAGACGGTGCCCAGCCCCCAGGCCACCGCAAACATGGAAAGCGCCATCATCTTCCGGTCGCCCAGCACGGTGCCATGCCAGAGCAGCGCAGCCAGGAAAAACGCAAGGATGAGCGTGACAAAGCAGACCAGGACCGCGCTCGTCCGCGATATGGCGCCGCTCACCAGGGGCTTGTCCCGCAGCTCCGCTATCAAAGAGTCCAGCTTGACATCCACGTAATCATTGAGCACGAAGCCAAAGATGGCGACCATGCACCCGATGAGAAACATGATGAACAACGACACGGGGTCGGTGACCCCCACGGTGAGCGCTCCGAACACGGGCGGGATCGCCAGGCCCCCGAGGCCGGGCAGACGCAGCAGTTTCACCCAGGCAGCTACGGTTTCTCGCATGTCTCGAAATCCACCCAGGTTATAAGAGGGTTTCTGCCTCCAG
>CAZQNC010000139.1:0-2710 GCA_964594625.1 uncultured Thermoplasmatales archaeon
TAGCCGTTCATCCCATTCACTGGTCTAGCGACACGGTCATGTCTCTTTTCATCGACTTGTCTTCCATGCTTGTACCGCCAGTTGTAGCGTGCCCCTCCCCGCTTGCCTCGGAAAAAGACTACCGAGGGCTGCCGCCCTCGCTACTTTCCGAAGTACTGAAAAAAGCGAAACACATAAGTACCCGCTGCAGGATGAACCGAATGGGGAGGAACAATGCAAGCAAACGAAACGTGGGTACGCCTATCCACCGACAGATGGGAGTATACCAAAAAGATAAAGATAGAGAGCTAGCCAGGGCCACAAGCAGGCGAGCATGAGCTACCGAAAACACCGCCGGAAACAGATCGCCAGCGAACGCATCCAGCGCCTCTTCCACCTCGCAGAACACCAGGCCCTGCAGGGCAACATGGCGCTCGCCCACCGCTACATAGCCCTGGCCCGAAAGCTCTCCATGCGATACCTCGTCCGCCTGACCAGCCAGCAGCGCCGGCGCATCTGCACCAGCTGCCACCAGTACCTCATGCCCGGCGCAAACTGCCGCGTCCGCACAGGCAACCAGCAGCTGACCGTCACCTGCCAGGAATGCGGCGCCATCATGCGTTTTCCCTACCACCGGTAACATGACCACCCTCACCGAGCTCGAAGACACCATACGCACCTGCCAGCGCTGCCACCTCCACGAAACCCGGGCCCACGCGGTCCCCGGCGAAGGCGACCCCAATGCCGCCATCATGTTCGTGGGAGAAGCACCCGGTGGCAGAGAAGACCAGACAGGCCGGCCGTTCGTCGGCCGCGCCGGCACCGTGCTCGACCGGGCGCTCGAAGCAGCCGACGTCAAGCGCGACGACGTTTACATCACCAACGTGGTCAAATGCCGCCCTCCCGACAACCGTAATCCAACGCGGCATGAAATCGAAACCTGCACCCCGTTTCTCGACGAGCAGATATCGCGCATCGCTCCCTCGGTCATCTGCACGCTGGGAACCTTCGCCGCCGGCTACGTGCTGTCGTCGTACGGCTTCGATGCCGGCCCGCTCTCAGCCATCCACGGCACCGTATACCGGGTGCCGGTCGCCATGCTCCACATCGTGCCCCTCTACCATCCGGCGGCGGCGCTGTACAACCCGGGACTGCGGGACGTCATAAAAGCGGATATGGACACGGTCGCCTCGCTGCTGGACGCTACGGGTAAAACTCGTCGCGATGCGCCATGATATAGGACAGCAGTTTTCTGCCAAACGCGGTGAGATGCCCCTCCTCGTCGATGTAGCCGAAATCCTGCAGCTTGCGGAGGAGACGGGTGTCTACCTGGTCAGGGTCCTGCGAACAGACCTGCGCCAGCACCTTGATGCTCCTGGCGAACACCCGCGCGTTCATCATAGTTAAGCAGTATCAAAAAGCCAGCTTATATGTAAATTTTTATAAAAATTCTGACGGCGGCTGTCGGCAACAGTTATAACGTCCCCCGGGATAGCTATGTAGACATGAAACAAAACGTTCTTGCTCTGGCGCTGCCGGTTTTCTGCGTCGTCTGCCTCCTGCTTGCCCCGTCGGCTGTCCCTGCCGATGTCGTCTCCGTTTCCTTTCAGGAAAACGGCGGGACATTGTACGTGGGCGGAGCCGGCCCGGGGAACTATACCGGCATCCAGGATGCGCTGGACGACGCCGTGGATGGAGACGTGGTCTACGTGTACAATGGCATCTATCGTGAGCGTATACGGATATCGACGTCGCTCGTTCTGGAGGGCGAGGACAGGAACGGGACGGTTATCGACGGAGGCGGTACCGGGGCGGTCGTCGAGATAGCCGCCGCCGGGGTCGTCATGCGTCATTTCACGGTCACGGGGGGCGGAGGCGACGGCTGGGATATGCCCGCTGTCAACGTTACCGCGGACGATGTCGCTCTTACCAGGTGTGTCATCCGTGACAACGAGCACACCGGTGTCTCTCTCCTGTCCGCGTCGGATTGCACGGTATCGTTTAACAGCATCGTGAACACCAGCTATACCGGCGTCCGCGTGGGCGAGGCGTCCGCTTCGAACGATATATCGCACAATCGGATAGACGGGGGGATATCGGGTGTCTATGTCTATGCGTCGGGCGGCCAGATGATACGCAACAACAGCATATCCAACTGCTCGAAGGGCATCTATCTCGAGGAAAGCCATGGCAACATGGTGACTGGCAACCATCTGACGGGCAACCAGGAGGGCCTGTTTTGCTCCTATGCTGTCGGCAACACCGTCATGTTCAACAATTTCATCTCCAACATCCGGCATGCCCGCTTCGTCAAGTTTTTACGCCTTGGCTTTCTCGCCCCGAACCGGTGGAGCCAGAACTACTGGGACGACTGGCTGGGCGTCGGCGGCAAGATTGTCTTCGGGGCCATCTACGTGCCCACGTTTTCGCTCATAGGCGTGTTCGTCCCCTGGATGGAGGTCGACTGGCATCCGGCCGCGGCGCCACACGAGTGGTGAAAAACAGGCTGAGCCTGCCCTGGAAGCATCCGGCAGGGCATTCTTTTACAGGAACAGTACCGCCAGCACTGTCGCCAAGAGGATAATACCGGTGAGTACTACCGTGGCCATATTTTCCCGATGGGAGTCCCGATGTATCTCCCTGTATATCCCGAGAAAAGCCAGTTCTTTCTACATCTTCTCCTTTCACTCGATCTATCTACGTAAATCTGTATGGTGAACTGTTGTCCTTT
>CAZQNC010000140.1:0-2693 GCA_964594625.1 uncultured Thermoplasmatales archaeon
CTCGGCGGCGTATAGGTAAACGAGGCGCTCGGCGGCGTGTTGGTGTCCACGGTGAATGAGCGTGTTCCGGTATTTGAGGTGAGAGCTGCACCGTCCTGTGCCTGCACGGAGAACGTATAGCTTCCATCTGCCAAGCCGCTAAAGCTATAACTGGTAACGGTTGACCAGTCTGTCCAACCACCAGTCAGTTGGTAACGATAGCGGAGACCACCAATGTTATCAGAGCCAGACCACGTGAATGTACCTGATGACGTGTCAATGGTGCCACCGGGGCCGCTATTGATGGTCACGGAGGGTGCATCATCGTCGGCAACAGTGATGGTGTAATAGCTGCTACCGTCGGTCGAGGGGTCTCCTAAGGGTCCGTTACCGGCGGCGTCGTTGACAGCCACATAGTAATACCAGTTTTCGGTTGAATCGCGGGGGACATCGATGGAAACACTTCCGCTCAGAATGGACGTTGAACTCCAGCTGGCAGCGCTTGCCGTGCGGTAGTACAGTGTTGCGCTGGTAACCCCGATGTTGTCTGAGAACGTAGCGGTTATGGTTGTTGTATCGCCGGTGGTCCCAGTAATGTCTCCGGTGATCGTATCTATCGAGGGGGGGATATCATCAGTCACATTTATTGTAATCACGGCCTGCGTTGTATGTGTATTGCTCGCGGCATCGGAAAGCGTGAATGAAAGGTTGGGGTCTGAATCATTGTCCTGCGGTGCGTCATAAACGTATTCCCATCGTCCCTCAGTGGTGTTCAATTCCATTTCGTAATCGGTACCGTCTATTGTGGCAGTTGCATTTGTAACGCCGATGTTGTCGGTGCCAGTCACCCATAGAATGACTTTATTGCCAGTGCCGACATGCACTTCATGGAAGGTGTCTTTTCCGCTGTAATCGGTGATTGAGGGGCTGTCGTTGTCGGTGATGGTAACGTTCTTAGTATCTGTGTGAGCCCAGTTGTTCGAAGCATCCTTCGCGGCGATTTTGTAGCTGATGTTTTCAGTGGTGTTTTCAATTGTGATGGTTTTCGTGTAGTCGCTGCCGGGCGTCATGCTCACGTTTTCGTGCTCGCCGTCGCCATACCAGTATTCGACGTAGACTTCGCCGGTTTCCTCAAACCCGTCCATGTTGTCTGTGACAGTGGCGTTGAATGTGAAGTCGTCGCCCGTGGTGGCATTGCCGGGTGTGTGGTCGGTTATCTCGGGCGGGGTGCCGTCGACGGTGACGGTAGCGTTGTATGTAATAGTGAGGATGGCGCTGGGAGTGGAGTATGCCTGGGCATCCTGGAGAGACACGTTTGCCGTTCCTGAAGTATTTGCCATGAACTCGATGGTGGCAACTCTAACCGTTTCATTTACAGGAGAACCGAGGACAACAGCATTGATAGTGGATATCAGGCCGGTATCGTTGTCTATGGTGTACGTGAGAAGACTGGAGTTAAACCAGTCGCTGTCATTGAGTGCCTCTGCCTGCAGGACCGACGAGGTAAATGTTACGTTGAATACCACTGCCGTAACCGGTGCTGCCGGGTTCAACATGACGTCGAGTGAAACCATGTCATCCGTGGCAGCGGTCTGCATCGGGGGTGTCAATGAAAGAATCGTAGCGGTGGTGATCATGCCGGGTACGAGGGTAACGTTCTCGTCGGGTACCGGGTCTGCTTGTCCCTCTGCATATATCGTTACATTGTCAAAGTTGACATGGGTCATACCGTTTCCAACGACCGCGAAAGTGATGGTCGCGAAGGTTCCCTGTGAAACACCTGTACCGAAGTTAAACGCGAATATGCCTGCAATGGTGCCGTTTTCGTTGTCCACCGTATAGTTCATCGATTGTTGGAACGATGGTCCCCAGTTGTTGAACATGCCGCCGTTTGAGACATCCGTTACGTTGAGGATATCCGGGTCGAATACGATGTCGAGCTGTACGCCCCGCAGCGGCTCGTTCGACGTGATCATGATGTCGACTGTCACATTCGTCGCACCCGGTGAAACGGTCTGCTCCGCCGGCGTCACATTGATGGTCGATGTCACTGCTCCGTTTTCTGCTGTCGCCTGCAATGGATGCGGGCTCATCTGCTGCATCCCTCCAGCACAAATTCCTGCCACTAGAAAGAGGGCAAGGAGGAGGGATGTGTACCGTGCTGCTACATTTCCTTTCATTTTATCTCTCCTGTTGTCGCGTGACGTTTAGCCAGTCCAGTTGCCTGCCAGGATGATGAGGTCCTGGATGTTGATGCACTGTGGGCCCTCCTCACTGACGTGCAGGTTGTATTGGTCGAGGTTGTGTTCATCCCAGGTATCGTTGGTATCGTTGGTATCACAGACGCCCCAGTAGGCGGTCATCGCCATCAGGTCGTTGATGTCGACCTTGCCGTCCGGGTTGCCGCCGGGACCGGTGAAGTCGCCTGCTACGGGCAGTACCTCTGTTGAGGCTTCGACTGCGGTGCCGTCGTCTGGGTTGCCGAGGCCGTCGGTGGCTTCGGCGCGGAACTCATAGTAGCCGGGTCCGTCGGGGGCGTCAAACTGCCAGGTGTACGGCGCCTCTGTAAGGGTGCTACCGTATGTCGTCCAGGATTCCCAGGACGCGGTCTCGTTGGGCCGGTAGCGGTACATGAGGGTGACGCTGCTGACGTTGACGATGTCCCAGTTGTCCTGCGCCGTCACGTCGATGGTGATGGTGTCGCCGTAGGTGTA
>CAZQNC010000141.1:0-2690 GCA_964594625.1 uncultured Thermoplasmatales archaeon
GAATCAGGGCCAGGATGGCGACGCCGATGACGATGCTGGTCAGGGTCAGCGCCTGGGGGACGGGCAGCACCATGCCCCCGGGGATGGAAACGCCCTCGGGGAGATTCGTGTATATGGGCGCGACGCCGTCCTGCCGGTAGCCCAGCGTGATGAGGAACAGGTTGACGCCGGCCTCGACGATGGTCAGGCCGATGGCGATCTTGATGAGATTGCGCTTGAACATGATAGCGAAGAGCCCGATGGCGATGAGCGCGATAACGGCGATGTACGGGATGTTGTGTATCATTGGTCTCCCTCCTCTTCTTTCTCCGAGGATGCCATGGCCATGGCGAGCACGACGGCGGCCAGGCCGCCGATGACCTTCATGCCAACGGCAAGGTTGAGAACGGGCAGCGTGCCGCCCGAGTTCAGGATACCCGGGTTGCCGCCAAACGACGGCAGCTCGCCGAAGATAAGCGATGTGTCGGCCAGGAAGTTGGCCAGCAGCGTATCCGTCACCAGGACGAGGCCGAGCAGGCCGACCACGACAAAGGTCAGTCCGCCCAGGCTTTCAAGCATGGAGAGCACGGACTCACTGGCATGTTTTTCAGCCCGGGATGCCCCGTAGGCAACGATGAGCATCACGATGGCGGAGGCGCCGATGGCGCCGCCCTGGAATCCGCCGCCCGGCGTCAGATGGCCGTGCATGATGACGTAGAAGGAAAAAATCAGGATGAACGGAAATATCAATGCCGCGATGGTTTGCACGATCGGGGAGAGACCCGGCTGCTCATGCCGTTCAGTCATGGCTATCCCTCCGTCTGAACAGGGCCATGACTCCCGCGACTGCGGTGAACAGCACGGTTGCCTCACCCAGGGTATCAAACCCCCGGTAGTCGAAGACGACGGATGTCACCGCGTTGTTGGCGCCGGTCTCGTTCTGCGCGTTCTCGATGATGTAGTCGTCCATGTCCGACGGCGGCTCACCGAAATCACGCATCTCGACCACGGTCACGAATAGAAACGCAACGAAGACCACGAACACCAGAGCCGCCAGCTTCCTCATAGCTCGTCACCTCCCTCATCGACAGGCTCCTCAACGGGCTCCGCTTCCCCTGTTTCCTCCATCCGCTCCGTATGCCGGATGGCCAGGACGATGATTGCCGTGGTGATGCAGGCCCCGATGCCCGCCTCGGCGATGGCCACGTCGGGCGCATGAAGGATGTAGAACTCAAGCGAAAGCAGCAGGCTCATCGCCGCGAGGGCGACGGCGGCGCCGAGCAGGTCACGCAGCAAAATGGCCACGATGGCGGCCAGAACCATGAGCACTGGCACCGCGACATGGACGAGATCACTCCACATCGTCCACCTCCTCGTCCGCGTCGGCCCCGGCGGCTCCGGGCTGCTCCGGCGACAGGTCGTCTACAATCGCCTGCGAGGGCATAACGCCGGACCGATGCGCCGCACGGGCGATGGCATGCGCCCCCGTCGGATTGGTCACCAGGATGGCGACCAGCGCAACGGCGGCGTGGATGGACATGTTGATCATGGCGGTGTCGCCGTCATACCAGCGCCAGGCGCCGTAGACAATCACGGCTCCAGCTAAGAAAATGGCGCCGAACGTGGTGCACTTGGTCCCCGCGTGCAGACGGGTGTAGACGTCGGGGAAGCGCAGCAGTCCCAGCGACGCCAGCAGGTTGAAAAACAGTCCGATGCCCAGGAAGATGTAGATGACCCATTCAATCATATTTCCCCTCCTTCGAGATACTTGGCGACGTAGAGCGTGGTGATATATGACAGCACCGCGTAGACGATGGCCACATCGATGTAGATGATCTCCATGGTGGCGGCACCAAAGGCAAGCATGGACACGATGACGATGGTGTTGACCGTGTCAAGGCCGACGATGCGGTCGGGCGCCGTCGGACCCAGGATAACCCTGACGAGGGCGATGAGCACCGAGATGGACAATACGATGAGCGAAATCATGAACGGGTCGTACATGTCGATCATTCTGCCACCCTCCGCGCCCATTTCGGAAACCCGGCACATATCGGGGTGCAGGGCCGCGGCATCTCCTGCAGCGCCGCGTCGTCTATGTTGATCCAGTGGATGTACAGGTCGCCGTCGTCTATGTCAACCGAGAGCGTCCCCGGGGTCAGCGTGATGGAGTTGGCGAGCATGGTCATGGCCTCGTCGCTCTCCAGACCCGGCGTTATCTTGACGATACCCGGCTTTATCCGGCCGGTGATGACCCGGTAGGCAACGTCGAGGTTGGCCTTCGCCATCTCATAGAAAAACGGAAACAGGTAGGCCAGGAACAGCAGCCATCGTTTCGGGTTCGCCAGCTTGAAATCCTTCACGAAAATGCTGCGTCCCGTCGCGCCGGCAACTGCCGACAGCACCACTCCGGCGACGATCTCGTCGAGCGCCCAGAGCTGGCCGTTGAACGTGAGGGCGAGCCACACGACGAAGCAGAAAACAGCGGTCCCTACGAAAGCAAACATCGGAGGGTAATCTCGTCTTCTCTTTAAAAGCTTGCGGTTTTTAGCATTTCTCTACAAAAACCCGACATAGCGCCATGTTTTTATAGAAACGCCATGTCGTCAAGTTCTCGGCTGGGGCCATCGTGGTTTTCGATGCTGTGGAGCATCTGGTTGAGGTGCTTTTTCCCCTTATTAGCTTACTATCGCCCCGCCTATAAGCCCTCC
>CAZQNC010000142.1:0-2509 GCA_964594625.1 uncultured Thermoplasmatales archaeon
CCTGCTTTTAATTCTGTTGAAATTTTTCAGAAAAAATCCTCATTCGCAGAGACTAACGGGTTAACAACCTTTAAAAACTCATTAGCCATTAGTCTGTACATGACCTCTGAGGCAGGGACGCGAGGCATTACTTTAACGTTGATTGTTGTTTCCGGGTTGCTTCTTTTTTCCGCCCTGTATGCATACAGCAGCGGAGACGGCAGGGGAGACGTAGCTTCGCCCGTTACCGTATTTAGCTACGGTACCCCCTTCTCGATACAGGGTGAAGACACCTACATCAGCAATACCACCACGCTCTGGCTGAACGCCACGGACAACGTTGAGATAAACTACACCCACTACGAAGTATGGAAAGACCCCGATGATGACGGGGTTTTCGAGATACAGGAACAAAACGTCACCGTGTACAACAACCAGGCGGGAGACACTGACATCTCGATAACCGCCATTAAAACCAATTTCACTATCACCAGCAGGTGCTCCCACAAAATAACGTTCTACAGCGTGGACACGGCAGGCAACCGGGAAACGTCGACCCAGGCGCAGCTGGTAGAAGATTGGCAGTATCCACTGCAACCCCTGGTCAAACATCGGTCCAACGAGGGGAAAATGATATTTGGCTCCTCTCCGGGCATACAAAACGTGACCGGTGCACCGGGATTTGAAATCGTCTGCGGCAGCGACGAATTCTACAACTATTACCCGGCGTTAAACGGCTCCCTGGCTCGAGGCATATGGCGATGCTGGTCGGCCGACGGCACCGTCGAATGGGCCCAGCCAACTGAAACTGACGAAGCCCGCAGTTCCCCGGCCATTTGTGACATAGACGGCGATGGCACCCGAGAAATAGCAGCCGGTACCACCAGCGGCTGGAACATAGAGGTCATGGACCACCACGGAAACTTTATCTGGAGCTTTCCAGCCAGACGAAAAATACTCGGGTCATACTGCTGGCACTCGTCCCCGGCCCTCGTGAACGTCACAGACAATCCCGACAACTCGAGTCTGGACGGCCGCGAACTGATAATCGGCAACAATCCCTACCACAGCGTATGGTGTTTCGACGGTGACAACAGCGACGGCTACGACGACGGCATAACATTGCCCCGCACCGGCGCCGGTGACTCACCGATCTTCTCATGGCCCCATGGAGACCTGGGGGAAGAAGGCGTTGACTGGGACGTCCTATGGGTCTTCGAAAACAGCCGGCCCATCCTTGCCTCGCCCGCCGTGGCAGACATCGACAACGATGGATACAAAGAAGTCGTCATCGGTTCACTCGACGGCAACATATACGCGTTGAATGCCAGCGACGGTACACAGAAATGGCAGGTATCAACCGGAGGTGCCATATTTTCATCAGCCGCCATAGCCAACATAGACGGCGATCCACGAATGGAAGTGCTGGTCGGGTCGAATGATACCCGTCTCTACTGCATCGACGGCACAGGGTCCCTCCAATGGACCTACAAAACCGACGGCGCCATTTTTTCCTCACCATCTATAGGAGATGTGGACGGAGACGGCCAGCAGGAAATCATCGTCGGCTCACTCGACGGCAACGTCTACTGCATCCCGTCCGTCAGTTCTCCCTCTGGCCCGGTCGCTGAATGGATATTCAGCATGGAAAACGCGACCTACGCATCCCCGGCCCTTGCCGACCCCAACGCAACCACTCCCTACCACGTCGAATGGTCGATGTTCCGACACGACTGCAACCGCACAGGTTTCTACTGCGCAGACACAGAAGCAGAAGGACTTCACATATTCATCGGCTCCGATGACGGCTACCTGTATGAACTGCGAGGCACCAACGGCTCATGTGTTTCAAAGTTCATGACCAACGGACCAATACACACCTCGCCGAGCATCGCCGACATCGACGGCGACGGCGCCTCCGAAATCGTGTTTTACGACTGGGGTGACGACTGGGGCAACCTGGACACGTTCTGGTGTCTGGAAAAACAGCTGGTGCCAAAAGCAGCATATCTGCGCGTCGACACACAACCACCGACCACGGAAAAACACGGATACGCTGCGGACCACGAGGAAATCTACGACACCACCAATATATGGCTCAATGCAACAGATACAAAAGAATGCGCGGCAGGAGTACAACACCTTCACTACGAAGTCTGGTGGGACAGCGATGGGGATGACACATACGAACAGCTGATAACAGAGGAGACAATCACGGATAACAGTCCCGCGGACGAAAACCTCCAAAACGGCATCATCAACGTCGTATTCAACATAAGCCAGACCGGAGACATCCAGCTGCGATGGTATTCCATGGACCAGGTGTCCCACGTGGAAAACACACACCTGCAAAACCACACCGTTATCCCGACAGCCCCATATCTCGACGCCACAAAAAGCGTTTCCGCCTCTACGGCAAACCCGGGAGACACCCTGACGTACACCATCGACTACAGCAATATCGGCTTCGAAGACGCCACGGGTGTGGTGATATCGGATGTCGTTGATGTTCATTTGGAGGATGTGAATC